>NZ_CALNWV010000006.1:0-102623 GCF_940793045.1 Neisseria sp. Marseille-Q2251 | reverse complement strand
AACCGTCCGCTACCACTACGACTTCAACGGCAACCGTACCGCCACCGTCCTGCCCGACGGCAGACAGATCAACTACCTGTATTATGGCAGCGGCCACCTGCACCAAATCAGCCTCGACGACGAAGTCATCACCGACATCGAACGCGATAAGCTGCACCGCGAAATCTTCCGCACACAAGGTAAACTCGCCAGCCGTTACGAACTTGACCCCTTAGGTCGTCTGAAAAAACAAATCGCCACCCTCAACGACCTGACGGAAGGCGGCAAAGGCAAAACCAAAGTAGCGTCGGGTTATGGCCAAACCGCCGTCAAACGCAGCTACGGCTACGACCGCACCGGCAACCTGACCCACAGCACCGACCAGCGGACGGGCACAACCCAGTTCGAGTACGACAAACTGGGCAGGATTACCCAAGCCGGCAGCGAACTGTTCGCCTTCGACCCCGCGCACAATATCCTTTCAGACGACCTCAATACCGTACCCGACAACCGTCTGAAAACCTACAACGGCACGACCTACTACTACGACAACTTCGGCAACCTCATCCACCGCGAACTGGCAAACGGCGAAGTGCAGAACTATTTCTACGATCTGCATGACCAACTGGTTAAAGCCGAAATCTTCAAAAAAGACGGCACGAAAGAAACTTGGTCGTACGCCTACGACGCCTTGGGCAGAAGGATAGGCAAAGGCCGTCTGAAAAACGAAGAAGTTTCAGACGACCTCGAAAACCAAACCCGTTTCGTTTGGGACGGCAGCCATTTGCTGCAAGAAATCCACCCGGACGGCAGGTATACCTATATCTATACCGACCCAGATTCCTACGAACCGCTGGCGCAAGTCCGCGATTGGACAACCGAAGACGGCGAAAGCCGCCAACAGACCCACTACTTCCACGGCGACCAAATCGGCATCCCTAGGGAGATGACCGATAAGGACGGCAATTTGCTGTGGTTCGGCAACTACACCGGCTGGGGTCGTCTGAAAGAGGAAACCAAGGTAACGGATAGCGCTTACCAACCGTTCCGCCTGCAAAACCAATATGCCGACCGTGAAACAGGGTTACATTACAACTTCTTCAGGTATTACGAGCCTGATGCGGGTCGGTTTGTGAATCAGGATCCGATTGGGTTGGAAGGCGGCTTTAACGTTTATCAGTTTGCGCCGAATGTTCAAGACTGGGTTGATCCGTTGGGGTTAGCAAATCGTAAAACTTTCAATTTAGGAAAAGGTTATACGGGTGCCCTCGATATATTTGATAGTGGAAAAAAATCAAGTTTTGAAATACATGTATATGACCCTAAAGGAAAAGAAGTGGGTATATATGGCCCAGATGAATGGTTTAATAAACATGGCAAAAAAGGAAAACCGGAGGGAATCCCTGATTCTGTAGAAAATTCTTGTAGAGGTATTGCTGTTGATACTGGACGAAGAATAGGTGCGGTTCCTCCAAAAGGGACAGCTAACATAAAAGGCAATAAACTTAAGAAATTCATGCAACTATTAATGCCAGATTAACTAAATATATTTAATTTTACAAACTGAGTGCTAAAAACATGACAAAGCTAATATATCAAAACGACCTTGGTATTACTAAATTTGATAGGTATTTTCGTTATTTAGACGATATAAGAGATGAAATAAATCCTTATATTTACAATTTTTTTTCCGATGAAAAAAAATATCAACTTCGAGGAAAAGAAACTCTTCATGACTCTTGGCTTCAGGATTTTAAAATTTCCCGAGACCTGAAAACTGAAGAAAATATGAATAGTAGCATCGAATTAAGCTTTTTATTGGCTAATTGGGAAAGTGTTTTAATTTTAAATTATTATGATGCCTTTTTTGAGAAAATACCTTTTGAAATTTTTAACAATCAGTATTCACAAAATGACCTGTTGGTTCATGAATTAAAATGGAATCAGCAAACAAAAAGATATCAGCATATTATTTGCTTTGATAATGATATTGATTTGATAATAAATTTCGCTAACTTTAAATACTCATATGCAAATGCTAAATAAATATAACAAGGGACTTCGCGAGCCGTAACAAACTTAGTTGGGTCTAGACCCAACACCTATAAGCAAGTCGTATAACCCGTATGTAGAGCGTGCCCCCTAAGGCACGCACATGGTTTCTTGTTCCAATGACTTATTAAGCAAGCGTAGGTTGGGTCTAGACCCAACAGCCTAATAAGGTCGTCTGAAATCAATTTTCAGACGACCTTGCCCTATAAGTAACCTTTACCTGCTTCGACTACAACGGCAACGGTCAACTCATCGCCCAGCACCAATGGAAAGTGCCGAGCAAGGAAGAGAACGCCCGAAACGGCCTGCCCGAAACCGACTGGCGCGATGCGCAGTACGACATGCTGTACCTGCCCGTTACCGAAACCGTCCGCTACCACTACGATTTCAACGGTAACCGTACCGCCACCGTCCTGCCCGACGGCAGACAAATCAACTACCTGTATTACGGCAGCGGCCACCTGCACCAAATCAGTCTCGACGACGAAGTCATCACCGACATCGAACGCGATCAGCTGCACCGCGAAATCTACCGCACACAGGGTAAGCTCGCCAGCCGCTACGAACTCGATCCCCTGGGTCGTCTGAAACGGCAAATCGCCACCCTCAACGACCTGACGGAAGGCGGCAAAGGCAAAACCAAAGCAGCGGCGGGTTATAATCAAACCGCCGTCAAACGCAGCTACGGCTACGACCGCACCGGCAACCTGACCCACAGCACCGACCAGCGGACGGGCACGACGCATTTCGAGTACGACAAACTGGGCAGGATTACCCAAGCCGGCAGCGAACTGTTCGCCTTCGACCCTGCGCACAATATCCTCGACATCCCGACGGAAAAGGTCAAACCATACCCTACCCCCTCTCCCGTGGGAGAGGGTCGGGGAGAGGGCAAAACGACCGCGCCGCTTTCAGACAACCGCTCCGTCATCACCGACAACCGCCTGAAAACCTACAACGGCACGACCTATTACTACGACGACCTCGGCAACCTGATCCACCGAGAACTGGCCGACGGCGAAGTGCAGAACTATTTCTACGACCTGCACGACCAACTGGTTAAAGCGGAAATCTTCAAGAAAGACGGCACGAAAGAAACTTGGGCGTACAGCTACGATGCCTTGGGCAGAAGGATGGGTAAGGGTCGTCTGAAAACCAGTCAGGAAGTTTCAGAAACGTCATTCCCGCATAATTTAAGCGGGAACGACCTCGAAAACCAAACCCGCTTCGTCTGGGACGGCAGCCATTTGCTGCAAGAAATCCACCCGGACGGCAGGTATACCTATATCTATACCGACCCGGATTCCTACGAACCGCTGGCGCAAGTCCGCGATTGGACAACCGAAGACGACGAAAACCGCCAACAAACCCGCTACTTCCACTGCGACCAAATCGGCATCCCGCGTGAAATGACCGATAAAGACGGCAACCTCTTATGGTTCGGCAACTACACCGGCTGGGGTCGTCTGAAAGAAGAAACCAGAGTAACAGATACTGCATACCAACCCTTCCGCCTGCAAAACCAGTACGCCGACCGTGAGACGGGGCTGCATTACAACTTTTTCAGGTATTATGAACCTGATGCGGGTCAGTTTGTGAATCAGGATCCGATTGGACTGGCAAGCAACATAACCAATTTATATGAGTTTGCGCTCAATGCGCAAGTATGGATTGACGTACTTGGTCTATGTGTATGTCTAGATGGTGGTTCCTTCAGAGATATGGACAAAAAGAAAAATACAAAAACAGTTGGTCATCATATGCCGCAAAATGCTTTCTTGAAAAATGAAAATATTTCAAGATCAGATGGACCATCAATCCTGATGACAAAAGAAGGGCATAAAAAGACACGTACATTTGCAGGTAGAGGGAAAAAAACCATGAAAGACGACGCAATTTTAAATTTTGAAGAACGATTTGCATTAGATATTAAAGATATTCAAGATTTGTTTCCTGATGATGAGGGGTGCAAAAAGGCTATTAAAAAAGCCATTCAATATGCAAAATCTCAAAAATGGATTGGCGATGAATTTGAGAAGATGTTTGGTTTTATTCGATAAAATAAAGAGGTTTATTTATGAAAATTCCTGAAATTTATTTTCAACTTGTAAAAAAATTTAAAAATGGTGGTTCATTGAAAAGAAATTATGATCAATTTGAAAATCCATTGGACACTGAGTTAGGCACAATCTTCATCTCTAAAGAGCAGATTTATGCTGAAGGTGCAGAGATGTTAACGTATTTTGATGTGGATGAAGATTACCATACACAACATAAATTATCTGATAATGAATTAAAATATTATCTTGGGGGAGGATACTCTTTAGAAAATTCCCTATGCTTTGCCACCGATGGCTCAGATTGCCCATTTTGCATGGATTTTACCAACTGTAACATTCCTGAAATTATTTATTGGGATGATGGAGTTTTACAATGGAGAAAAATTGCAAATACAGTGGAAGATTTCTTTAACCTATTTAATCCAAATGAATAGTAAATTAATTTTCTACCCAGTAAGCAAGCCATATCCGGCGTAAAACCTCCAATCCCGACGTAGGGTGTCGCGGTTTCTGCTTTTCAGACGACCTCAATCCTTTTTCGAGGTCGTCTGAAATATTTCTTCAATAGCAATCTAAGCCCAAAGCGCCTACGAATACGGCCAAGACGGCCTGCCGACCCGACGCACCAATGCCTTGGGACACACCTTCGGCTACCATTACGACAAAGCCCGCCGCCTAATCGGCCTCACCAATGAAAACGGTGCGCGCTACCGCTTTGCCTACGACGTCCTCGACCGCCTGATTGCCGAAAGCGGCTTCGACCATAAGCTGACCGGCTACCGTTACAACGCCGGCAACGAGCTGGTCGAGCAGCGCGAATTCGGCGACGACGCCACCCTCGCCGCCAAACTGATGGCGCAGCTGGGCGGACAGCCCGTCCCCAAAAAAGATGCCGCTCCGCTTTCAGACGGCCTCGACAACCAAACCCCGCTGC
The DNA here is from genome assembly GCF_940793045.1 of Neisseria sp. Marseille-Q2251. NCBI lineage: Bacteria > Pseudomonadati > Pseudomonadota > Betaproteobacteria > Neisseriales > Neisseriaceae > Neisseria > Neisseria sp. Marseille-Q2251. The sequence continues at coordinate 97,598 of NZ_CALNWV010000006.1, read as the reverse complement.
GGATTACCGAGTTCAAACGCGATGTATTGGGACGCTTAATCCACACCCTTGCCCGCGATAACGACAAGGTTCAGGAAACCGCTTACCAATACGACTTGGACGGCAACCTCGTCCGCGCCGCCAACCGCCACAGCATCACCTGCTTCGATTACAACGAAAACGGCCAACTCATCGCCCAGCACCAATGGAAGGTGCCGAGCAAAGAAGAGAACGCTCGAAACGGCCTGCCCGAAACCGACTGGCGCGATGCGCAGTACGATATGCTGTACCTGCCCGTTACCGAAACCGTCCGCTACCACTACGACTTCAACGGCAACCGTACCGCCACCGTCCTGCCCGACGGCAGACAGATCAACTGCCTGTATTACGGCAGCGGCCACCTGCACCAAATCAGCCTCGACGACGAAGTCATCACCGACATCGAACGCGATCAGCTGCACCGTGAAATCTTCCGCACACAGGGTAAGCTCGCCAGCCGCTACGAACTCGACCCCTTAGGTCGTCTGAAAAGGCAAATCGCCACCCTCAACGACCTGACCGAAGGCGGCAAAGGCAAAACCAAAGTCGCAGCGGGCTATGCCCAAACCGCCGTCAAACGCAGCTACGGCTACGACCGCACCGGCAACCTGACCCACAGCACCGACCAACGGACGGGCACGACGCAGTTCGAGTACGACAAACTGGGCAGGATTACCCAAGCCGGCAACGAACGGTTCGCCTTCGACCCCGCGCACAATATCCTCGACATCCCGACGGAAAAGGTCAAACCATACCCTGCCCCCTCTCCCGTGGGAGAGGGTCGGGGAGAGGGCAAAGCAACTGCGCCGCTTTCAGACGGCCGCTCCGTCATCACCGACAACCGCCTGAAAACCTACAACGGCACGACCTACTACTACGACGACCTCGGCAACCTCATCCACCGCGAACTGGCCGACGGCGAGATGCAGAACTATTTCTACGACCTGCATGACCAACTGGTTAAAGCGGAAATCTTCAAAAAAGACGGCACGAAAGAAACTTGGGCGTACACCTACGACGCCTTGGGCAGAAGGATAGGCAAAGGCCGTCTGAAAAACGAAGAAGTTTCAGACGACCTCGGCAACCACACCCGCTTCGTTTGGAACGGCAGCCATCTGCTGCAAGAAATCCACTTGGACGGCAGGTATACCTATATCTACACCGATCAAGAGTCCTACGAACCGCTGGCACAAGTCCGCGACTGGACAACCGAAGACGGCGAAAACCGCCAACAAACCCGCTACTTCCACTGCGACCAAATCGGCATCCCGCGTGAGATGACCGATAAGGATGGCAATTTGCTGTGGTTCGGCAACTATACCGGCTGGGGTCGTCTGAAAGAGGAAACCCGAGTAACGGATAGTGCATACCAACCTTTCCGCTTGCAGAACCAATACGCCGACCGTGAAACGGGGCTGTATTACAACTTCCTCAGGTACTATGAGCCTGATGCGGGTCGGTTTGTAAATCAGGATCCGATCGGGTTGATGGGTGGGGAGAATTTGTATCAGTTTGCGCCGAATGCAGTGATTTGGCTTGATCCATTAGGACTAGAAAAAATTAAATGTACTAAAGATAGTACATGCCCTGAAATTATGGCAAGTATTATGAAATTTAATCAGCATATTGATCATGAATTTAGAAAATATGACCCCATTGGAGATTCAAGGGGAGGATTTCCTATGCGAGGTGGGAGAGTTACCTCTCCATATGGGCATCACAAAGAGATTAAAGACCTACAAAATGGATTGAGATCATGTATTAGATTATATAATGAAAAATGTAAAGATAGAGATAAAGGAAATGGAAAATGTTGGAGGAACCTATCCTGTGCTCATACCAGCAATGCGCATAAAGGGGTACCTAAACATATCCCCAGAGAAAATTCTATGGGAGATTACGCTACTCTAGTTGGTTTAGGAGCGCTTACTGTGGGATTAGCATTATCGCCATTTGATGGGCCAGTTGGTGAAGCCGCCAGTGCTTCTATGTTTATGATGAAACTATCAACTATGTGAGGAGTATCAATGATTAATTATGATATTGATGAATTATTGTTCGAGGAGCAACCAGAACTCTTACTTATGGCAATAAAATCTGGATTAGATATAAATTCTATAATTATAGGAGACCAGGAAACATTTTTTGAATACTGTTGCCGCATGCATTTCTTATATTATATAAATATTTTACTTGACACTGGTAATATTGATGTAAACATACCTTTAAATGATGGAATTGCCTTACATTTATTAGCGTATGATAATTATATGTACAATAATACACATCACGAGTTAAAATTTGAATACTATATTTTTCAAAAATTAGTAAGTAATACAAATCATATTGACTCCCAAGATAATGATGGAATAACTCCTTTAATGCTAGCTGCAAAATCAGCAAATCCAGTAAAAGTTAATATTTTACTAAAACATGGAGCTAATCCAAATTTAACTGATTTTAACGGAAATACTTCCTTACACTATGCACTGATGGAATTACGAGAAAATAAAGATAGATTTGATGTTCTAGAATTACTCATACAGAATAAGGCGAATGGCCATATAAAAAATAAAAACAACTTAACCCCGTTAGATTATTATTTGATTGCATACCCTCCAATTGTAAAATCACCACTATCTAAATTTTTAGGGTAATGGAAAATAAAATATAGTGAATTGTAGCAAGCGTAGGGAGCAGCGTCCTGCCCATACGTGGTTTTCAGCCCCACACCCTTTGAAGTCTTACCTACTGTTTTTCAGGTAGCCTTTCCAGACGCCCCCGTCTTCCCCCGGAGCCCCCATGTCTGTCCAAAAAATCGCCCGTCGCGACAGCGGATATGCCGTCGTCTCCATCGTCCCCGACTTCTGCTTCGTCCCCTGGGTCGTTCCCCCCGTCCCCTTCCCCCTCTCCACCAACCTCGGCTCCGCACAAAAAACCGCCAAAAAGGTCCACCTCAACGGCAAACCGGCATTCGTACACGATGCCTCCGCCGCCCCCCGCACCTTCGGCGACCAGCCCGGGGGGCGCAAAGGGGTCATCTCCCGCATGGTCGGGGCCAAGGCCTGGTCCAAGCAGCACAGCTCTTCGGTGCGCATCCATAAGCACAAGATCGTGCGTACCGGCGATTTCTTCCATATGAACGGCAAGTTCAGCAAACGCCTCAACCAGAACGTCTGCCTCTCCTGTAAGCAAGCCGTAGCCCGCATGAAACCTCCAATCCCGACGTAGGGTGTGTGCGGAACGCACGCACGCGGTTTCTGTTCAAACGACCTCAGTCTCAACGCAGGGTGAGCGTCCCCTTTAGGCTACCTGAAAAAGTGCAGGCTGCTTTTCAATGCCACAAAATAGTTCAAAAGCAGCCTGCACATTCAAAGCAAACAGTAGCCCCGCACAAACCTTCAATTCTGATGTTAGGTGTGTGCAGTACGCACGCACACGGGTTCTGCTTTTCAGACGACCCCATCCCCGTAACAGGAGCAAGCCGCCATGGCATTCAATAAAATCGCCCGTAAAAGCAGTGACTTCAATGTCGTCTTTATCCTCCCCGATTTCTGTTGGGCGCCCCCTCCTGCTCCTCCTGTCACACCCATCCCCTTCCCGCTCTTCGCCGACCTGGGCGGTGCCAAGACCGTCGCCAAAGACGTCCGCCTCAACCGCAAGCCCGCCTTCGTCTTCAAGGCCAGTAAAACCAACCGCACCACCGGTGACGAACCCGCCCTTCCGGGCCGCAAGGGCATACTTTCCCGCACCGCCACAAAACCTGCCTGGCCGATGATGCATTCTTCTTCGGTTAAAATCCGCAAACGCCACATCATTCGCGCCGGCGATATGTTCCACATGAACAACAAATTCAAAAAGAAACTGCCGCCCAAACCCTGTATTGCCTGTAAGGCCGCTGCCGTTGGTCTGGAGCCGCAGCTATTATTCCGACCAAGACGGTACCGGCTGGCTCGGCGAGGGCTGGAGCGTGCCGGGTTGCCAGCGCATTTATCCGTGATGCGGCGGGATTGGCCTATATTGACGATCAGGGCCGTTTGTTCCCGCTGCTGGAAGTCGATGAAGATGATGCGGAACCGGTATTGTTCGAGAGCGAACAGATCTGGTTCAGCAAAGAGCCCGGACGGGTGCTTCTCTGATTAGTTCGATAGTTCTGCGTTTTGCGCCTTTGGTGGTCGCAGAAGACGGTTCGGATGAAGATTCCACCCTCTTCCCGCTGGTGGCGGTGGAAGACGCCAACGGCAACCACCAGCGTTTCGTCTATCACCCGCTGACCGGTCTGCCGCAATACGTCATCGACGGCAACGGTCGGGTGTTCTCGCTGAACTTCGGTAATGTGGCGGACGAGCAATATCATTACGACGACAACAACGAGTTGACCAAACGGGTGTTTGCTGACGGCAACACCAACCTGATGGAACGCGACGGTTTGGGCCGTCTGCTCAGCCACACCGATGCGCTGGGGCAGCACACCAATACCACTACGAGGCCAAATAGAGTTAGAGTATATGATGCTGGAAAAATTATTGGTGCATCAGACGGCATATATACACCATACATACGAGCTGAATGTTCTCAGGGGGAGGGGTAATACATGGACATCCAATTACAAAAAGAAGAACACTTAATGAGATTAGGGGCAAATTGGAATGGAACATGACATTGATTTTAAAGATGGCATTATTACTTATGAAAATTTATTTTGGCTATTTAATAACACTAATGAATTAATCTACAAACTTGAATTTGAGGAAGATTTATTACAAGTACAGTTCTTTAATGAAAAATATATTTTAGATGTTGGATGGTATTCCACTACCGGTAAAAATGGAAAATTCAAAGTTTATGTAATTAAAAATTATGATTGGGAAAATCCATTATTTACTAAATCTAATAAAAAAATTAGTGGTTTAATTGCCACTATAAAACAAGGAATCAAATGTATATATTCTCATGAGCATCTTCTCATTAATCGTAGCAAGCCGTAGCCCGCATGAAACCTCCAATCCCGACGTAGCGTGGGTGCGGTAATCATGCTGTTTCTGCTTCTCAGACGATCTCAATGCCGTCACCGACAACCGCCTGAAAACCTACAACGGCACGACCTATTACTACGACGACCTCGGCAACCTCATCCACCGCGAACTGGCCGACGGCGAAGTGCAGAACTATTTCTACGACCTGCACGACCAACTGGTTAAAGCCGAAATCTTCAAAAAAGACGGCACGAAAGAGACTTGGGCGTACAGCTACGACGCCTTGGGCAGAAGGATAGGCAAAGGCCGTCTGAAAAACGAAGAAATTTCAGGCAGCCTCGAAGATGCCACCGGATTCGTTTGGGACGGTAGCCATTTGCTGCAGGAAGTCCGCCCGGACGGAAGGTATACTTATATCTACACCGAGCCCGACGGCTACGAACCGCTGGCACAGGTACATAACCGGACCAACGAAGAAGGAGAAAGCCGCCAACAAACCCACTATTTCCACTGCGACCACATCGGCATCCCGCGCGAGATGACAGACAAAGACGGTAATTTGCTGTGGTTCGGCAACTACACTGGCTGGGGTCGTCTGAAAGAGGAAACCAAGGTAACAGATAGCGCTTATCAACCGTTCCGATTACAGAACCAGTATGCCGACCGTGAGACGGGGCTGCATTACAACTTCTTCAGGTATTATGAGTCTGATACGGGTCGGTTTGTGAATTAGGATCAGGTTCCAATTGGATTGATAGGTGAGGAGAATTTTTATCAGTTTGCAGAAAATGTTACCGGTTGGATTGATCCTTATGGCTTGGCACGTCAAAGAAAGGCACGTCAAATACAGAGGTGTTTATGTAAAGAAGAAATGGAAGCTATAAAAAAGGAAAAGGGGCTAGTACCTATAATAGACAAAAATGGAAAACGTTCAAAAAGACCTATTTGGGTAGCAGATCTTTCTATTAAACCTGTTCCGTGGAATCCTAGCTCAGAAAATTACTTCGTTAAAATTACTCTTGATGATGAAGGAGCAAAGATATTAGATTCAGTTACCAATATTGAAGATGTTGACGGTAAAGAAACAGCTTGTCCTGGCGGAGTTTTAGTCAAATCCAACGAACAAGGAGCAAAGGGAATTAGGCGTAATTTAATAGATAAATTAAATGCGCACATTGTTAAAATAGAAACAGGAATGAGAAGGAGATAACGTGAAAATATCCAATATAATTTATATGTTTTTTTATATATATCAAAATCCTAGGTTAAATTTTGACAGGTATAGAAATAATCAAAACATAGAAGAGTATGGATATGTTCAAGATAATGGAGGAGCCTATCATTTATGTTTTCACATAAATGATTCAGGAGAGAAGCACTTTGTTCGAGATATTATCAAATTTATATCAACAAAAACAAAATTTTCTTCAGAATGCTTTAAACTTAATGATAACAATGAGGAGCACTTGTACAACATACTATCTTCATTAATAATGATTTTTTATATTGATACTCATAGCTTCCACAATAAAACAGTATTTGACAACAAAGCGCTCGCCTTGTACCAACTATCCGATACATGTAATTCCAACTTAAATAATAGAATTAGGCAAAGTTACATATTTTATTTGTTATATAACTCTCATTTGTACTATGAGTCAATTAGTAGTATAAAACTTCAAAACGGGGTTTTATGCTTTAAGCTTGGTAGAAACAATCTTATTCCGTTTGTAAAAATAATTTCATCGATGGAGCTTAAAAGAAAAGATGATAAAAAAATGAAGTTGTTATCAAGCATTAAATCTTTTTATATAGATTTAATAGATTTTTTAGAAGACGGATTAAAATTAGAAAATGTATTTTTTAATAGTTTGATAGATGATAGATATTTAAAATTTTGCCATTATAAAAACTTTATCTACCATAGTGAAAGTGATGTATACAAAAGAGTGAGGGTTGATAAAATATTTAATTTGTTACCCCTTGTGTTACAAGAGGGCAAGTTAACTGAAAATAAATTTGTTTCGTATATGATTTTATTTAATTACATGAACTTGATTTTTGAAAAGACGAGTGGAAAATTGCAAAAATATTTGAATGAAAATGAATGTAGTCATTTATTTATGCAGGAATTAGTTAATTATTTTGATTACTCTTTTGGATTTTATTCAAAAAGGAAAAGAATAAATATTAAAAAATATATTAAAACATTTACTATTGATCAATAAAGCAAGCCGTAGCCCGCATGAAACCTCCAATCCCGACGTAGGGTGCGTGCGGTACGCACGCACACGGTTTCTGTTCAAACAACCCCAGTCCCAACGCAGGGTGGGTATGTGCTGCCCACGCACTCCCTTCAGGCTACCTGAAAAAGTGCAGGCTGCTTTTTCACGAGCTGGTCGAGCAGCGCGAATTCGGCGACGACGCCTCCCTCGCCGCCAAACTGATGGCGCAGCTGGGCGGACAGCCCGTCCCCAAAAAAGACGCCGCTCCGCTTTCAGACGGCCTCGACAGCCAAACCCCGCTGCGGATGACCGAGTTCAAACGCGATGTATTGGGACGACTGATCCACACCCTTGCCCGCGATAACGACAAGGTTCAGGAAACCGCTTACCAATACGACCCGAACGGCAACCTCGTCCGCGCCGCCAACCGCCACAGCATCACCTGCTTCGACTACAACGACAACGGCCAACTCATCGCCCAGCACCAATGGAAGGTGCCGACTAAGGAAGAGAACGCCCGAAACGGTTTGCCCGACACCGACTGGCGCGATGCGCAGTACGATATGCTGTACCTGCCCGTTACCGAAACCGTCCGCTACCACTACGACTTCAACGGCAACCGTACCGCCACCGTCCTGCCCGACGGCAGACAGATCAACTACCTGTATTATGGCAGCGGCCACCTGCACCAAATCAGCCTCGACGACGAAGTCATCACCGACATCGAACGCGATAAGCTGCACCGCGAAATCTACCGCACACAGGGTAAACTCGCCAGCCGCTACGAACTCGATCCCTTGGGTCGTCTGAAACGGCAAATCGCCACCCTCAACGATCTGACCGAAGGCGGCAAAGGCAAAACCAAAGTAGCGGCGGGCTATGGCCAAACCGCCGTCAAACGCAGCTACGGCTACGACCGCACCGGCAACCTGACCCACAGCACCGACCAGCGGACGGGCACAACCCGGTTCGAGTACGACAACCTGGGCAGGATTACCAAATGGAGATAAATTTGGCATTAGGCACTCGTCAAGACATGGTGAAACACTGGATTTCAATGTCAAAAGGCTTCCACGAAATTTTAAAATCCATCAAAAATGATATAACATTAGGAGATTTTTATTATGCATAATACTAGAGAACATATATATATTGATAAAAAGTTAAAAGCTAAAGGATACCGCGATTTAAATGATTATATTGATAAAAGGAGTAACGAAATATTAGATGATGAAGTTTGGCTATGGAGAACCAAGGCCGGCATACAAGATGATTTTCTTGAATTATCAAATTGCGAGATTATTGAAATATTAAAGGATGTAATGGTTAACATCGTAAAAAAGGGAGGAGTTATTTGTGATTATTCCAATGGAAAAGCATCACATATAATAAAAAAATATGATGACTTATCCTCTCCATTACTAATATCGGATATTGTTAATTTCTTGCTTCTCAATCCTGACTATGGAAGTGATGGAAATGGTATTTGGTATGAATAACAAACCTTGAGTGCCCCCCCTAGCAAACCATAACCTATATGTAGAGTGCGTGTCCCAAGGCACGCACGCGGCTTCTTACTCCAAATTATTTATAAAGTGTAAAAATATGAAGTGTAAAAAGGTCGTCTGAAACCGCCGAACGGTGTTTTCAGCAAGCGTAGGTTGGATCGAGACCCAAAAAATGCCAGGTCATATAAAATCAATTTTCAGACGACCTTCTCTATCATTTTTATCCAAACAATACTGGAGGAAGTATGGATGGAAATTGGTCGGCTATCAGCAATGGCTTTCCGCAATGGATCAAGACGGCGAATTAAAATTAGATTTACAAAATAATTACAAAGGAAATGTTTATGAAAAAAATAAATGATATTTTTATTGGACAGCATTTTTGTTTACCTAACAATTTTTTAACATCAAACTATGATACTTTTTTGTTCTTTGATTTTGGGCTTGGAATGGAGCCAGAGTTTCTTGAATATTTTTCTGACTTGTTAGATTTAGGTGGCTTTAATAAGCAAGTTAATGTTTTTGATTATGATTTTAATATTATTGTAGATAACTGGATTCTTAAGCATGATGATTTATTGAAATATATAAAAAGAATAATAGGTTATGTGGACATTAATGATGATAATGGAATTATCATGGCAGATACTGATTTAAATTGGGTTGCGGTTCAGGATATACCTGTTAATTGGGGTGTTTTTGCATTTCAAAGCTCAAAAAAAGAATCTATAAGATTATTCCATATGATGAATAGAGATTGGTTTGTGGACATTGAAAGATTTAAGTCTATGGAGAAGGTATTAATAAGAGAGTTTGGAGAGGAGTTTATAAATATCTTATTAAGCAATTACGGTAATATTCGTAGCAAGCAAGCGTAGCAACTGTATTTTTCACCCCGTCGGGCAAAAATACAAAAACTCAAATCAAGCCGTTTGGATACCATTTTCGGCAAAGTAATCACGCATCCGGGCATTCAATATCGTCAGCAGTTTGCGCATACATGCCGTAACGGCAACCTTATACGGCTTACCCTTGGACAGCAGGCGCTGGTAGAAATCCCGAATAAGCGGTTCAAAACGTGTCGCTACCACGGTAGCCATATACAGCGCCTTACGCACCGCAGACCTTCCGCCGAAGCAGCGGCTTTTGAATTTGGTTTCGCCGCTCTCCCTCGGGTGCGGCGCAATACCGACCAGGCTCGCTATCCGTTTGTGGTTCAGCCGCCCCAATTCGGGCAGCATCGCCATCAGCGTAGCCGTCGTTATCGAACCGATGCCTTTGATTTGCTCTGCCACTTTGGCTTTGCCGTCAAAATGCGTGTGGGTGTGGTCGTCGATTTGTTTGTCCAATTCGTCAATCAGCCGGTCAAAATGGGCAATCAGTTGTTTGACGCTTTCGACTTGTGTTTCGTGAACCTGATGCAGACGGTTTTTCTCGGCAGTCCGCATATCCACCAGTTGGTTGCGGCGGTTAACCAATGCTTCCAACACTTCTTCCGCTTCGGTGGGCGGGTGGTAGAGCATGGTTTGCCAATCCTCTTTCTGTGCCGTCATCTGCGCGAAGAAGGCGAGCATTTTGGCATCTTTGGCGTCGGTTTTGGTCAGCGACTGCGATTGGGCAAACTGATGCGTCTGACGCGGGTTGGCGATAATCACGGCAATGCCTGCACGGTGGATGGCTTTGGCGGCGGGGATTTCGAGACCGCCGGTGCTTTCCATCACGACGAGGGCGACGTTGTGTTTTTTAAGGTATTCGACGGTATGGGCGATACCTTTTGGGTTGTTGGTTTCGGTTTTGGTTTTAGACAAAGACGAAACGGCGATGACGAAGTTTCGTTTGGCGATGTCGATGCCTGCGTAATGGTATTGGGTACTCATCATAAACCTGCCTTGCATTCGGTTGTGTTGTCTGGCAACTGTCCGGTTGTGTCGATGGGTTGCCCGGCTGCTCCCTGAGCTACGCAACGGTTGTTTGCCTTGGTCGGATGCGGGCGGCGGCCGGGCGGTTTGTTGCTATGATACGGGAGTTCCTATATACAAGGTTGGGTCTAGACCCAACAAAACATCAAGATCGTCTAAAATCAATTTTCAGACGACCTTCTCTATAATTTTTATCCAAAAAATACTGGAGGAGGTATGGATGGAAATCAGTCGGCTATCAGCAATGGTTTTCCGCAATGGATCAAGACGGCGAATTAAAATTAGATTTAAAAATAGTTACAAAGGAAATGTTTATGAAAAAAATATATGATATTTTTATTGGGAAGAATTTTTCTTTACCCAACAATTTTTTAATACCAAATTATGATACTTTTTTGTTCTTTGATTTTGGGCTTGGAATGGATTTAGAGTTTCTTGAGGAATTTTCTGACTTATTAGATTTAGGTGGCTTTAATAAGCAAGTTAATGTTTTAGATTGTGATTTTAATATTATTGTGGAAAACTGGATTCTTGAACATGATAATTTAATAAAAAATATACAAAGAATAACAGGCAGTCTGAATGATTATGGTAACAGTGGAGTTATTATGGCAGATACTGATTTAAATTGGGTTGCGGTTCAGGATATACCTATTAATTGGGGCGTTTTTGCATTTCAAAGCTCAAAAAAAGAATCTATAAGATTATTCAATATGATGGATCGAGATTGGTTTGTAGACATTGAAAGATTTAAGGCTATGGAGAAGGTATTAATAAAAGAGTTTGGAGAAGAGTTTATAAATGTCTTATTAAAGAATTACGGTAATATTCGCAGGGATGGGTAACCGCCAAGTAAGCGTAGATATTGTCGCTTGAGTTAATCTCGAAAGTTGCAAATATTGATTTAAGCTGTAGGTTAGATCGAGTGTTCTCATCTTGATAGAGATTTGGCATGATAAATTTTCCTTTAGAGATTCGGAACATTGGAAAAAGGAGTTGTGCCGCTTTATGAATTTTTATAATACGGTAAAGCCACAGAAGAGCTTGAAAGGAGATACACCTTTTGAGGTCTTACCGGCTTATTTTCTCAACCTGTTGTGTAAACAACGTTGTGTTTCCTTATAAAATACTATGTTGAAGTTACTTATCTCGTCATTTTTAAACCTATTATTTATTTTGTTCTTAACCAGGGAACTGAAAGGACTTATTAGTTTCATTCTAAATAATTATGATATAAATATAAGCAATTATATTTCAGGAATATTAGAGACTCTATTCTATTACTTTTTAAGTTTAAGTATTATTTTTTTATCAAAATGCTTAGCATCATTGATAGCAAAAAACCAAACTATTCAATTATTATTATTTGTTATAATTTGCTTGTTTTTAGATGTAATAGCCTGCTTATTTATATTTAGAATCTTCTTTATAACCTAATAGTAGCCGTAGATTGGGTCGAGACCCAATAAACACCAAGATCGTCTGAAATCAATTGCCAGACAATCTTTCCCTATACCTCCTCCTACTTCAACAACAACGAAAACAATCAAATCACCCGTTATCACCGACACCGAACGAGATGAACTGCATCGCTAAATCTAGCGTATTCAAGGTAGACTCGTCAGCCACTACGAACTTGATCCTTTAGGTTGAATTGTCCCCCCTCTGAGCAAGGCAGCAAAGGTCATCTGAAAGAGGAAATCAAGGTAACGGATATCAATTATCAACCCTTCCGCCTGCAAAACCAGTATGCCGACCGTGAATCAGGGCTATATTACAACCTCTTCAGGTATTACGAACCTGATGCAGACCGGTTTGGGGTCAGTATCCGATTAGGTTATTTTGAGATATTAATTTTTATGCTTTTGTACCGGATACTACGAAATAGATAGATACATTAGATTGGTTTAGATATTATGGGAATTGATGTGGACCAGACTGGACAAAGATGGAAGAAAAATACAGTAAACTTCGAGAAAATAATGGATATTATGTCGAACCAATGGGAGTATTGGATATAGATTGTAGACAACATGATATTTGCTATGTTAAATGTAGGGAACAATTCTCATATTCAGAATTAGAAAAATATAACTGTATGGTAAGGTGCGATGACACTCTTATGAATACATCTAAAAATATCCAACATGATCCTAATTCTTCATCCTGATTTTTCTATAAAGCGTTGGGACCTGAACTTGCCAAAATCCACTATCTACCAATAAAACCATTAAAAACATCTACAAACCGGTAATTTTATGAAAATCTTTAAATATTTTTTATTATATTTATTTATATATATATAATCTTATTTATAATAAGCCCTTGGATTTTAGAATTAATTAATATTACTATAACACTTCCATGGTCCATTATTGAAGAAGATATTATTACTTATTTTGGACTAAACCTGAATCCTACTGTTGATAATATCTTTTATCGAAGAATAATACACTTTACTTACGGATCAACTAGCCTTTTTATAAATATATTTATTTTATATAATTTTATCTGCAAATTTAAGAAAATTTTTAAAACACCCAAAGAGAATAAATGAGAAAGGTGAATTATATCACATGAAAGATAATAGAAGATGATGAAAACAAAAAAATGGAATTGGATCCCTACAATTAAAATTAATGAATTGTATTTTGATAAAATTTATCTTGATTATAAGAAAATATTAGATGAGTTAAATGCAAATATTTTTTCAGAAAATGAAGATATTTATGACTCTTTTATTTTTGAAGAAAATGGAATTAAATCATTAATTTACTTTGAAAAAAAATAGCCAATTTGCAGGAATGGAAATAAAAAATAATCTTTTTTACAAAGATATAAATTTAATTGGCAAGGATATTGAAGAAATAAAAAAAATTTTTGGTTATGATTCTTTAGTTTTAGATAAATATGATAGCGTAGATTGTGATGATATTAGAGCGATATTTTGGTTTGAAAATAACAAAGTCGAATCAGTTACAGTATTTTAATAAATAATGAGAAATATAAATATAGGGTAATTAGTGGTCCGTATGCACCCAATCCCGACGTAGAGTGTGTGCGGTACGCACAGATGCGTTTTCCGCTTTTCAGACGACCTCGAAGCCCAAACCCCACTGGGATTACTGAATTCAAACGCGATATATTGGGACGCTTAATCCACACCCTCGCCCGCGACAGTGGCGACAAGGTTCAGGAAACCGTTTACTGATACGACTTGAAGGCAACCTCGTCCGCGCAACCAACAGCCAAAGCATCACCTGATTCGACTACGACGCAAACGGCTGACTCATCGTCCAACACCAATGGAAAGTGTCGAGCAAGGAAGAGAGCACCCGAAACGGATTGCCCGATACCGACTGGCGCGATTTATAGTGACAACGAGGTCATCGCTGACATCGAACACGATAATGGGCTCTTTCTTATAATGCTGCCGCCTAAAAATAAAATGTTAAGGATGGGTTCTATGTGTAATGACGATTATCATACTGATGATTTTTTACAAGCTAGTTATTTTCTTGAACATGAAGATTATCAAAAAGCTTTTTATTTTTTGAAGAACGGAGCTTTGCAAGGAGATGTTAATTGTTATAATAATTTAGCAGTTTTATATGATCTTGGATATGGGGTTCAAAAAAATCCACTTTTGGCACTTAAATGGTATAGAAAAAGTTGGCAATATGAAGGGAAAAGTGGTGGGGTATGTTCTAATATTGCATCACTTTATGCCGGTTTAGGTAATATAAGGCAGGCTAAATTTTGGTGGAATAAAGCAATATTAGAATTAAATGATGGAGATGCAGCTCTTGATTATGCAAAATTCTTAATTAATAGGAAAAACAAGAGGGATTATCATAAGATAATAGAATTACTTAAGTTTGCTATCAAGAGCGATTATATTACTGAAATCTCTAAGGAAGAAGCTGGTCAATTATTGAAAAATCTAGAAAGCACATAAACTTAGTAAACCATATAAAGATCAAACCGTACAGTAAGGTCGTCTGAAATTAATTTCGGACGACCTTTTATTTAAATTCAGGCTTGTGATTTAAGCCACTTGTGTCTGATGTTCGTCGCCGCTGCGTTTGCGGATAACGCCCAAGCGGTAAACCGTTTCGCCTTGTTCGGTTAAGAATGCCCGCACCGCGTCGGCATCTTCTTCGGCAATCACGACCACCATGCCGATGCCGCAGTTGAAGGTGCGGTACATTTCTTGCGTTTCCACATTGCCTGCCTGTTGCAGCCATTGGAACAGCTTGGGCAATTCCCATGCTTTGGCGTCGATTTGGGCGACGGTGTTTTCAGGCAGGATACGCGGCACGTTTTCGGTGATGCCGCCGCCGGTGATGTGCGCCATGCCTTTGATGGTGAATTTTTCCAAAGCGGCAAGGATGGGTTTAACATACAGGCGGGTCGGGGCGATGATGGTCTCGCGCAAGGTTTTGCCGTTGTCGAACTCGGCGTCCAAATCGGGATTATCGCGCGCGATGATTTTGCGGACGAGGGAGTAGCCGTTGGAATGCGCGCCGTTGGAAGCCAAGCCCAACACGATATCGCCTGCTTTGATGCTGCGGCCGTTGATGACGCGCTCTTTTTCGACCACGCCGACGGCGAAGCCTGCCAAGTCGTATTCGCCTTCGGGATACATGCCGGGCATTTCGGCGGTTTCGCCTCCGATAAGGGCGCAGCCGGATTCTTCGCAGCCTTGGGCGATGCCTTTAATCACGTCGGTAGCACGGGCGACATCGAGTTTGCCGCAGGCGAAATAGTCGAGGAAGAACAAAGGCTCTGCGCCTTGAACCAAAATATCGTTGACGCTCATGGCGACGAGGTCGATGCCGACGGTGTCGTGTTTGTCCCAATCGAAGGCGAGTTTGAGCTTGGTGCCTACGCCGTCGGTGCCGCTGACGAGGACGGGATTTTTGTATTTTTTGCTGATTTCGACCAATGCGCCGAAGCCGCCCAAATCACCCAACACTTCGGGACGCATGGTGCGTTTGGCAAAAGGTTTGATGTTTTCGACCAGTTGATCGCCGGCGTCAATGTCGACGCCTGCGTCGCGGTAGCTCAATGAAGTGCTCATGAATGGGTTCCTTATCGTGATTGGGACGGAAAAACGATGGGGCGTATTTTACCTTATTTTGCAGGCGCGGGCTTGGATTTTTCGGTGATTTTGTAAACAATCTGAGGTTTCAGACGACCCCGTTTATTCTGTTATACTGGACGGTCAGGGGTCGTCTGAAAACGATTGCGGCGGCTTCCGCTGAAACACACATGGAAAGGTTTTATGTATCAGAAAAAAACGCGCGGCATGAAGCCGTGGATCATTATGGGCTGCGTGATTGCGGCTTTTGTTTGGCTGCTGTACGCGCTGGGCGACATCCTGACGCCGTTTATTGTGGCGGCGGTATTGGCTTATGTGTTGAATCCGCTGGTGGAATGGTTGCAGAAAAAACGGATTAAACGCGGCCCCGCGTCCATGATGGTGATGGTATTCGCTTTGCTGTTGCTGCTGTCGCTGATGCTGATTATCGTGCCTATGCTGATCAACCAGTTTAACAATATGGTCAGCCGCATTCCCCAAATCGTCGATTTTACGCAAAACAGGCTGCTGCCTTGGCTGAACCATGTGGCGGGCAATTATGTGCATATCGATCAGGATTCGGTGGTCAAATGGTTGCAGTCGCATACGGGCGAATTGAGCAACACGCTCAAGGCTTGGATGCCGACGCTGATGCGCCAAAGCGGCAACGTCATCAGCGGCATGAGCAACCTGATACTGTTGCCGCTCTTGCTGTATTATTTCCTTTTGGACTGGAAACGCTGGTCTTACGGCATCAGCGCGTTGGTGCCGCGCCGCTTTATCGACACTTATACGCGCATCACCAGCAATATGGATGAAGTTTTGGGCGAGTTCCTGCGCGGACAGTTGATGGTAATGCTGATTATGGGGCTGGTGTACGGGGTCGGGCTGATGTTGGTCGGACTGGATTCCGGCTTCGCTATCGGCATGATTGCCGGTATTTTGGTGTTTATCCCGTATTTGGGTGCATTTACCGGACTTTTGCTGGCAACCGTCGCCGCTTTGCTGCAATTTGGCACATGGAACGGTCTGATTATGGTGTGGGTAGTGTTCGCTATCGGACAATTCCTCGAGAGTTTTATCGTTACCCCAAAAATCGTCGGCGACCGCATCGGCCTGTCGCCTTTCTGGGTAATTTTCTCATTGATGGCTTTCGGACAACTAATGGGCTTTGTCGGCATGCTCGCCGGCTTGCCGCTTGCCGCCGTAACCTTGGTCCTGCTGCGCGAAGGTGTGAATGCTTATTTCCACAGCCGTTTTTACAAACACAAGTAAAAGGACAAAAAGGTCGTCTGAAAGCGGATATGGGTTTTCAGACGACCTTTGTTTCTCCTTGCAAACACATAAAGGAACAGAAAACATGTTAGCCATCATCGGCGGCAGCAGCCTGACCAAGCTGCCCGAACTGAGCATCACTGACCGTAAAATCGTCCGCACCCCCTACGGACTGACCAGCAGCCCCGTCTTAAGCGGCAAACTGGGCAGTCAGGACATCATCTTCCTCGCACGGCACGGCTTCGGCCATACCGTCGCGCCGCACGAAATCAACTACCGCGCAAACATTTGGGCGTTGCATTCCATAGGTGCGGAATACATCGTCGCCGTTTCCTCCGTCATCAGCATCAATGACCGCTTTGAAACCGGCGCACTCGTCCTGCCCGACGACTTGATCGACTACACATACGGTCGCAAAGACACTTTTTTTGAAGGACAGGAAGAACCGGTCGTACACACCGATTTTCTCGACCCCTACACCGCCGAACTGCGCGAAAAAATCGTCGAACACGCGCAACAAAACCAAATGCCTTTATACACTCAAGCCGTTTACGGCTGCCTGCAAGGACCGCGCTGGCCGACCCGCGCCGAAATCCGACGTTACCGCCGCGACGGTGTGGACGTATTGGGCATGACCGGAATGCCAGAAGCCGTCCTCGCCCGCGAACTGGGCATCCAATACGCCCACTTCTGCGGCATCACTGACATCCGCTGCCTCAGCGGAGGGACGGAAGGGGCGGAATGCGGCTTGGAAACCGAGCTTGCCATCGGCAAAATCCGCCGTTTGCTTGCGGGTTTGTAAAGGGTGAATGTTTCCCTCTTGATTCTTCAAACTATTCAAAAAGGTCGTCTGAAAATTTTCAGACGACCTTTTTGTTAAGATATAGTGGATTAAATTTAAATCAGGACAAGGCGACAAAGCCGCAGACAGTACAGATAGTACGGAACCGATTCACTTGGTGCTTCAGCACCTTAGAGAATCGTTCTCTTTGAGCTAAGGCGAGGCAACGCCGTACTGGTTTAAAGTTAATCCACTATAAATGCGGCAGAAACAATTTGGCATTCAAACCAATACTTCAGCCCTACAACAAACTAATAAGACAAGACCGTTTGCAATCGGTCGATTCATGATTCCGGCTTATCCGCCGCCGTTTTTTTCTTACGCGTGGGACGACGTTTGCGATTCGGTTTGCCATCCGCACCATCGCCTTGCCCGTGTTGCCGGCGCTGTTGTGTGGCAAGCGTCATCTCCGCGCGTGCTTCTGCATCTGCATGTTGGAACTTCGTCCACCATTCGACCAAATCCCGCTCCACTTCATCAACCTCTCCACGCAACACAAGAAAATCATAAGCCGCTCGGAAACGCGCTTGCGCCAACATTTTGTGCGGACGCGCGCCGCGTGTGTAGTCGAATTGCGGCTGAAGCTGCCAAATTTCCCTCATGGTCGCGGCAAAACGCTGCGGCACACCCCAGCCTTTTTCCACCGTCTCGCGCATGGTGTTCATCGCTTCGGATAAAGCGTGCGCAGGTTTTTGACCGCGTTTGATGTTGTCCTGCCAATGACGGTTCAAAACCGGCCACAATACGGCGGCAAGGACAAAGCCCACCGACACTGATTTGTCTGCCCGCAAACGTTCGTCCGTATTTTTCAAGGCGAGGGAGATAATGCGGTTTTCAGGTTTTGCAGCCGATTTGAGCGCAGTCAGAAGCGGATGGACGTCGTCTGAAACGCCTAGGGAATTCAATCGTTTCAGACATTCTCTGGCATAACCGGAAAACAGCAGCTTCATGATTTCGTCAAACAGGCGCGCTACGGGTTCGTGTTTCAGACGACCTGCCTGTTCCGGAATCGGTGCGGCGGTATTTTCTTCCACGTCAAACCCAAGTTTGCCCGACAACCGAACTGCCCTCAGGATGCGGACAGGGTCTTCCTGATAACGTTCAGCCGCATTGCCGATCATCACCAGCTTGCGGTCGGCAATATCGCCGACACCGTGGTGGAAATCGATGATTTCTTCTTTAATCGGGTCGTAATAAAGCGCGTTGCAGGTGAAATCACGGCGCATGGCATCTTCTTCCATGCTGCCGTAAGTGTTGTCCTTCATAATCCTGCCGTGCGCGTTCTGCTGCACTTTACCGCCACCCCTAAAGGTCGTAACCTCTATGGTTTCCGGCCCGACCATGACGTGTACAATTTGAAAGCGTCTACCGATGATGCGGCTTCTGCGGAAAATCTTATGAACCTGCTCCGGCGTCGCATCGGTGGCGATGTCGAAGTCTTTAGGCTCGACGCCCAGCAGCAGGTCGCGAACCGCCCCGCCGACAACATAAGCCTGAAAACCTTCGTCATGCAAACGGCGGACAACTTTTTCCGCCGCAAAACTCAACATATCCGCGCTGATATGGTGCCTGTCGAAAGGAAGGATTTCCTTCGCCACAGGCACTTGCTTCGGCTGCTTTCCGGGTAAAACTTTATGCAACCATTTTTTCAACATAAAACTCTTTCCAAAATAAAAAAAGGTCGTCTGAAACCGGCGGCGAAGCCTTTGCGCAATATTCTGCCTGGAATACGAGCAAAATATTATGCAAAGGCTTCAGACGACCTGCCGTACCGCATTAAAAAATAAGGCGGCATTATACCCGAAACACTATAAACCCTGAAAATATAGTGGATTAACTTTAAACCAGTACGGCGTTGCCTCGCCTTAGCTCAAAGAGAACAATTCTCTAAGGTGCTGAAGCACCAAGTGAATCGGTTCCGTACTATCTGTACTGTCTGCGGCTTCGTCGCCTTGTCCTGATTTAGTTAATCCACTATATAGTCGAATATCTAAAAACCGTAACGGCGTTATCAGTTATAATAAAAGGCTGACGCAAACCTGCACGGAACCGTATCATGTATCACTACAAATCCGAAGCCACCCAATTCCTCGACAAACTCATCGAAGACAATCCGCAGCTGGAAACACAACGCCTTGAAAACCGCCATCTGTTGTGGGATGTCGAGCTGGACCCTCAAGAACAGAAAGAATTCGAAGCCGCCAAAGTCGCCAAAAAACCTTATACCTACTACCAAGACTGACGGCCAAACGGCATGACCACCCAGACACACAATATCGACCCGGCGCTGCAAGACTACCTCAACAGCATCGGCGAAAAAGAGCATCCCGTCCTGACCGCCCTGCGTTCGCGCACGCAATCCCACCGTTTAGGGAAAATGGCGATTGCCCGCGAACAGGCAGCCTTGTTGACTTGGCTCGCGCGCCTGCTCAAAGCCGAAAAATATCTGGAAATCGGCGTGTTTACCGGTTACAGCAGCACCACAGTCGCCTTAGTCCTGCCCGAACATGGCAAAATTACCGCCTGCGACATCAACGTCACCTTTACCGATATCGCCCGCGAAACCTGGCAGGCAGCGCAAGTCGCCCATAAAATCACCCTCCACCTCCAGCCCGCCCTGCTGACCCTGGACGACTTGATAAGCCAAGGCGAATCAGGCAGCTACGACTTGGCGCTGATCGATGCCGACAAACCGCCCACCCCGCAATATTTCGAACGCTGCCTGCAACTGGTTCGCAGCGGCGGCGTTATCGCCATCGACAATGTCCTGCTGAACGGGCGCGTTATGGGTGAAGCAGAACGCGATGCCCCGCCCAGCCTAAACATACTCCAGTCCTTCAACCGCAACCTGCCCGACGATTCCCGCATCGTACCCATTACCCTGCCCGTCGGCGACGGTCTGACTTTGCTGCTTAAAAAATAAAATGAACAAAACCCTTCCCATTCTGTTTGCCGGTATCCTCCTGCTCAACGCCTGCGCCTCTACCGCCCCCAAACCCAAATCCGGCGACACCTTCATGCTGCCCGATATTCCCACCGCCGCAGCCGAATCCTCCGCCATTCCCTATCCCGATTTGAACACGATGACTCAAATCGAACGCTTGGGTATGCAGGTCGAACGTTTGGAGCGCGAAATGGAAAACACCAACCAGCGCCTGCAACAACTTGAAAAACAAAACAAAACCCCGCGTCACACCAATAGGAAAGTGCCCGCCCAACGTTTGGACGACCAAAAACTCAAAAGCACCTATCTGGCAAACGGCGGCACCGCGCCTTCAGAAGCCGACTCTGCCGACCAAAACGAAACCCGCCTCTACAACCAAGCCCTCAAATACTATCAGCGCAACAATTACGCCGCAGCGGCCGCAGTCTTAAAAGGAGCAGACGGCGGCAACGGCAGCGAAAGCGCCCGACGCAATATGTATCTGCTGCTGCAAAGCCAACAGCGCATGGGCAATTGCGAATCCATCATCGAAATCGGCGGACGCTTCGCCAACCGTTTCCGCAACAGCCCGCAAGCCCCCGACGCGCTCTTCAGCATCGGGCAATGCCAATACAAGCTGCAACAGAAAGACATCGCCCGCAACACCTGGCGCAAACTGATACAGAGCTACCCCGGCAGCGCCGCCGCCAAACGTGCCGCCGTCAGCATCAAGCAACGATAACTTTTCAGACGACCTCCCATATTCAAAGGTCGTCTGAAATCATTCATTGAATAACGTTTTATACACTAGGAGCAAATATGGCCAAAATCGGCATCATCATGGGCAGCAACAGCGACTGGCCCGTCATGCAGCAGGCAGCGCAGTTTCTCAAAGAGTTCGGCGTCGAATACGAAGCCCGCGTCGTGTCCGCACACCGCACCCCCGATTTAATGTTCGAATACGCCGAAACCGCCCGCGAACGCGGCATCAAAGCCATCATCGCGGGCGCAGGCGGCGCGGCGCACCTGCCCGGCATGGTTGCCGCCAAAACCACCGTCCCCGTATTGGGCGTACCCGTACCCAGCAAATACCTGCGCGGCGAAGACTCCCTGCTCTCCATCGTACAAATGCCCAAAGGCGTTCCCGTCGCCACTTTCGCCATCGGCGAAGCAGGAGCCGCCAACGCCGCCCTGTTCGCCATCTCACTGCTTGCCAACGAAAACCCCGAGCTGGCTCAAAAACTTGCCGACTTTCGCGCCAAGCAGGAACAAACCGTTTTAGACATGGAACTGCCTGAGGCATAACCATCGAGATTGCTGGGAAGGTCGTCTGAAAGGCAAATAGAAATCTTTGTATTTTGACGACCATACCAGCTGCGCTTTTTATATTGTGCGTGACAATCGCTGGATATAACTGCTAATCTGCGTCAGTTCCAAACCAAATCTTTTTAATTACTTCTAAATTAGAAGAAAATTTTTTATAGTCATCCTGAATTTTCGATACTAAAGAATTTAATTCAGTATATAACTCATGACTGAAATTTATATTTATATTTCTTTCTTTGCCAACTAACTCCTCCATATTTAGTATATTATTTTTCTTAAATTTCATATTCAAGATATTATTCTTCTTACTAATCTTAGCAGTATGTGATTCAAAGCTTAATTCGTCTTGATTATTATCTGAGACAAATTCTATAAAATCTAATAAATTGCCATAGTCTTCTTCACCGGCAATATATAGAGACAGACCATTTCCAAAATTGATATAAAAACCAGAATCAATATAGACTTGACTACACTGATTAAATTTCTCTAAATACAGAAAATTAAATTCCCAATTTATCTCAAAATAGAAGTTATATTGATTGAGTGAAAAATTATATGTACTATTTAAATTCATTATTTCCTTTATCCTTTTATAACTTGAAGATTTAAATAACCTAAAGATTTAGCTATCTTTCTAACTTTATCTTCCATAATTTCTGTTTACCTCATTTTCAGACGACCTTTTTAATCACTCAACCCTCTGAACAACAATGAACAAAACTTTTGCATTTATCCTACTCTCCGCCTTGCTCTGCGCCTGTCAAAGCCCAAGCAAACCGACCCAAGCGACTGAAGCAGTCCCCACCCGACAAGTACAAGCCACAACGGGCAATCTGATTATTTTCTACGATGAAGGCATCGGCTCAGATTCATTGATGAAGGCAGTGAAAGATTCCGGCGCAAGTTTGGTTTACGAATACAAAAACCTGCACGGAATTGCCATTCGTCCATCAGCCAAAACCAATATTCAAGATGCCATTGCTTATTTCCAAAAGATAAACGGCGTATTGTCAGTCGAACAAGACCGACTGATGAAACTTCAATAAGGGGTTGCACTTAAATCAGCAATCCTTTTAAAATTTGATGTTGTTTGATTTTTTATGATGTACTGATTTTTTCAATGTCTACTAATCTTCTTTTCAGGCAGGAATACGTTATAAAAAATACACAGAAAAAATAAAACGAATGGGAGCATGATGGCAAACCGTATTTTCAGTATAAAATTTATAAAACCAATTAATTACCTCATTTTATTGCTACTTATTTCGTTTTCATTTCTCCTTAATACTGATGAATTTTACATCATAGACTATATAACTGATGGGGATGTCTATAATTTATCCGATTTACAAGGTGAAATAAACAACAACCCCATGATTATTAAATTATTTTTTATAATAAACAATATTTCTATTCTATTCTTTCTATTAGGAAGAAAGTTTATTGGCATTTTCTGTTTCATCCTTACAGCGTATTTTTTTGTCCATTTAATAGGCGACCTAGATTTATTGTTTCATATCATTTACTCAAGTATAAAACTTAAAAATTTATGGCTGATTCTAATACTCGTTTTGTATTTTTTACTGTGTTTGATTAACCTTTTTCCCCTGTTCGGTTCTGTGAAAAAATAAAAAAAGGTCGTCTGAAAACCCAAAATCCGGTTTCAGACGACCTTTTTGCTTTTAAAAATCAAGTTATCTAAACTCAAATCGTACCGCTGCCTTGCGCTTTCGGTTTGGCGGCACCGAATTCCAGTTTGCTCAAGGCGGAGAGGTAGGCTTTGGAAGTGGCGACCAATACGTCAGTATCTGCGCCTTGTCCGTTGACGACGCGATTGCCGCGTGCCAGACGGACGCTGGTTTCGCCTTGGCTTTCCGTGCCTTGCGTTACGGCGTTGACGGAGTAAATCTGCAAAGTCGCACCGCTTTGCGCCACGCTCTCAATCGCTTTGAAAATCGCGTCGACAGGGCCGGAGCCGGTGGCGGAAGCGCGTTTTTCTTCACCTTTGATGCTGAACACGATGTCGGCGCGCGGCTCTTCGCCGGTTTCGGTGCTGATTTTTTGGGAGATGAATTTGTAGCTTTCGGCGCCCATGCTGCCCATTTCGTCGGACACCAGCGCGTGCAGGTCTTCATCGAAGATTTCGCGTTTTTTATCGGCGAGTTCTTTGAAGCGGGCAAACGCGGCGTTCAGCGCTTCCTCACTTTCCAACTCGATGCCCAAATCCGCCAGTTTGCTGCGGAACGCGCTGCGGCCGGACAATTTGCCCAAGGTCAGGCGGTTGGTTGACCAGCCGACCGATTCGGCAGTCATGATTTCATAGGTTTCGGGGTGTTTCAACACGCCGTCCTGATGGATGCCTGATTCGTGTGCAAAGGCGTTTGCGCCGACCACCGCCTTGTTGGGCTGAATCGGATAGCCGGTAATGGTGGACACCAGTTTGGATACCGGCACGATTTGCGTGGTGTCAATGCCGGTTTCCAAGCCGAAAAGGTCGTGGCGCACTTTCAAGGCCATCACGATTTCTTCAAGGCTGGCATTGCCCGCGCGTTCGCCTAAGCCGTTGATGGTGCATTCCACCTGACGCACGCCTGCCTGAACAGCGGCCAGCGAGTTGGCAACTGCCATCCCCAAATCGTTGTGGCAGTGGGTCGACCAGACTACTTTGTCGCCGTTGGGCACGCTTTTGATGATGTTGCTGATACGCTCGTACCACACGGAAGGGATGGAGTAGCCGACGGTATCGGGAATATTGATGGTGGTCGCGCCCGCTTCGATAACCGCCGTAAAGATTTTGGCGAGGAAGTCCAAATCCGAACGCACGGCGTCTTCGGCGGAAAATTCCACATCGTCGGTGTATTCTTTGGCGATTTTCACTGCTTTGACCGCCGCATCAATGACCTGCTGCGGCTTCATTTTCAGTTTGTGCTCCATGTGGATGGGGCTGGTGGCGATGAAGGTATGGATGCGTTTTTTCGGCGCGGGGGAAACGGCTTCGCCCGCTTTGCGCACATCGTTTTCAACGGCACGCGCCAGCGAGCAGACTGTGGATTTGGTGATGATTTTGGCAATCGCATTGACCGACTCGAAATCGCCCGGGCTGGCTGCGGCAAAACCGGCCTCAATCACATCCACACCCATTTTCTCCAACTGGCGGGCAATGCGGATTTTCTCCTCTTTGGTCATGGATGCACCGGGCGACTGCTCGCCGTCGCGCATGGTGGTATCGAAAATAATTACGCGGTTGGTCTGTGTCATTTCTGTTCTCTCCAGAGATTCGTTTTTTTGTAAAAAAGCATTCAAATCCAGCGGCCTGCCTTGCGCTTCCGCCAGCGCGGTCAGCTTTTGCAGTTGCGCCAAAGGCAGCGACCCGCGCGTGCGCCATTTATAGATGGCGGCAGTTGTTGCGGCATTTTCGGGGTCGTACTGTTTCAACGCTTCGGCAAGTGCATTCACGCCGCCGAAATAAGCAACTAAGCGGTCAATGTCTAATTGCATGATGTTCCTTGTCCAAACTTTATCGAAATTATGGTTTGCTTTGGAAGGGGATTATACGCATTTTAGACAAAACGACAATCTATTTTTCTAAAAATACGGATTTACTTTTTAAATCCAGAATTATTTTATACATTTTGTCCAATTTTATTTCAATATCTGAGTACAAAAAGGCAGGCGACACATAACTGCCCCTAAAAAATGAATAGGCATCACTGCCCAAACTACGCTCGCTTATTTTGAATGTCCTGCACACCATAACGGCAATACATCGTAAGCCGAAATATATAGTGGATTAAAATAAAAATGAGACAAGGCGGCAACGCCCGCCGTGTACGGGTAGTACATAAGGGCGTTGGCAACGCCGTATCATTGCAATTTTAATCCACTATAGTAAACTTGCCGCCGGTTTCCCTTCCTCCTTCCCGCCATGTTTCCCATTATCCCCACCGACCGCGCCGCTGCCGAATGGCGCAACGAAAGCACGCAGAAGCCGCCCAAACAGGCGGTTTATGTGCATGAAAGCAATGCCGCCGATATTCTGAAAAACGCCCACGCCCAAACGGCAACCGTTTGGACGGGCGATTTCCACAACGCCAAGCAAGTGTTGGCGGCGATGAAAAAACGCGTCCGCAGGCCGTCTGAAAAAACAAAAAACACGCTTGCCGATATTCAGACGACCTTCCACACCCACCGCATGAAACAGGCGCAGCAAAGCCGTGTGTTGAACATGCTTGCCGTCGAAATCGGCGCGGGTTTTCAGTTAAGCAACCCGCGCGCGCCCGACGTCCGCGCCGCCCTTGCCGATGTGTACGCCGAGCCAAACGACACGCCGTTTTTACTGCCGCTTAACCAGCTTTTGGGCTTTATCGGCGCACACGAATGGCACAAAAAAGGCATAGACATTCCGCAGCTTGGCGGCAAAATCCATGTTTCCTTCGGCGTGTTCTCACCCCTGCGCGGCGAATATTTGGACTTAATCGCCCAAGCTCCGTTGAATCCCCATATTCAGACGGCGTTCGACATCGGCACAGGCTCCGGCGTTATCGCCGCCATCCTCGCCAAACGCGGCATTCCCGACATCACCGCCACCGACACCAACCCCAAAGCCATCGCCTGCGCAACCGCCAACCTCGCCCACTTGGGGCTGGACAAACAAGTCGCCGTCAAAGCTGTCGATTTATTTCCCGAAGGACGCGCCGACCTGATCGTCTGCAACCCGCCGTGGCTGCCCGCCAAACCGACTTCTGCCGTCGAAACCGCCCTCTACGACCCCGACAACGCCATGCTGACCGCCTTTTTAAACGGCGTGCGGCAACATTTAAACCCGCAAGGTGAAGCGTGGTTAATCATTTCCGACTTGGCGGAACATCTGCACCTGCGCGACCGCGATTTTCTGGAACAATGTTTTCAGACGACCTCTTTAGAAGTGGCCGATATTCTGAAAACCAAACCGCGCCACCGCAAAGCCGCCGACGAATCCGACCCGCTCGCCTTCGCCCGCAATCGGGAAACCACTTATCTCTATCGTTTGAAAGCGAAGTCCTGATATACAATTAGGTCGTCTGAAACCCGTTCCCGCCATTCCCATGCAACTGATCAAATACCTCCAATCCCAAGGCATAGGCAGCCGCAAACAATGCCAGTGGCTGATTCAAAACGACTGTGTCGAAATCAACGATACAGTCTACAACGACGCCAAATCTGACATCGATCCCGCCGAAGTCCAAACGCTGCGCATAGACGGCGAAGACATCGTCGTCGTGCCCATGCCCTATTTTTATATCCTGCTCAACAAGCCTGCCGATTACGAAACCTCACACAAACCGCAGCAATACCCCAGCGTTTTCAGCCTTTTTCCCGATCATATGCGCAACATCGATATGCAGGCGGTCGGCAGACTGGATGCCGATACGACGGGCGTTTTGCTGATTACCAACGACGGGCAGTTCAACCACCGCGTTACCTCGCCGAAACACAAAGTCCCAAAAATCTACCGCGTTACCCTGAAGCATCCTGCTGACAAAAGCCTGTGTGAAACGCTGAAAAACGGTGTCCTTCTGCACGACGACAACGAGACCGTCCGCGCCGCAGAAGCCGTTTTGGAAAATCCGACCACCCTACTAATGACCATTACCGAAGGCAAATATCATCAGGTCAAACGCATGGTCGCCGCCGCCGGCAACCGCGTCGAACACCTCCATCGGGACGAATTTAACGGACGAACGGTAGAAAATTTAGCCTCAGGGGAGTGGAAATTCATCACGGTTTGAAAATTTTGAAGTTTTTTCAAAAAAAATTTAACCATTATGATTTTTTTATTTGTTTAAAAACATTATGATATAAGTGTTAAGATGTCATTAACCAAACTTAACGCCATCATTCGTGAACTATTATATAATTCGCGTGTCTGAGTAACACTTGCTTCGAGAGAAGTGAGTAAGTGAGTAAGACGTTTTCCCCGTAATGTGTTTGGCCATCTATACTTTTCCCCTTAGTATAGATGGTTTTTTTTATCTGCGATTTTCTCAGTCCTTTTCCCAGTATCACTGGAATTGTCTTTCTGCGTCCTATTGAATTCCCGTTCAGACGACCTTATCATCAACCCATTCCCACTTTCCCCGCAGAAACACCATGCAAAACATCCAAGACTACGTCCGCCGCACCGCGTCCGCCGCCAAGCAGGCTTCCTATATTGTCGCCGCCGCCGAAACCGCGCAAAAAAACGCCGCGCTTCTGCGCACTGCCGAACTCATCAGACACCATCAAACCGCCATCCTCGCTGCCAACGCCCAAGATATGGAACAGGCCGCGCAGAAAGGTTTGAACGACGCCCTGCTCGACCGCCTGCGGCTGACCGAAAAAACCATAGATGCCATGTGCGAAGGTTTGCGCCAGATTGCCGCCCTGCCCGACCCCATCGGCGAAATGGACGAATTCCGCACCCGCGAAAACGGCCTGCAAATCGGCAAAATGCGCGTACCGTTGGGCGTTGTCGGCATCATTTACGAATCCCGCCCCAACGTAACCGTCGATGCCGCCGCCCTCTGCCTCAAGTCCGGCAACACCTGCGTCCTGCGCGGCGGCAGCGAAGCCTTCAACAGCAATATGGCGCTTTCCAAACTGATTACGCAGGCGTTAGTTGAAAACGGCCTGCCCGCAGCAGCCGTCAGCCTGATTGAAAATACCGACCGCGAAAGCGTCGGTGCCATGCTGCAAAGCCCAGAGTTTATCGACGTCGTCATTCCGCGCGGCGGCAAGTCGCTGGTTTCCCGCATCGCCGCCGACGCCCGCGTACCCGTCATCAAACACCTCGACGGCATCTGCCACGTCTATATCGACCGCGCCGCCGACGCCGAAAAAGCCGTCAACATCGCCTTCAACGCCAAAACCTCGCGCTACGGCACCTGCAACACCATGGAAACCCTGCTCGTCCACCAAAGCCGCGCCGCCGAAATCCTGCCCGTATTGGCGGAAAAATACGCCGCCCGCGACGTCGAGCTGCGCGGCTGCCCGCGTACCCTATCCATCCTGCCCCACATTCAGACGGCCTCCGAAGAAGACTGGGACACCGAATACCTCGCCCCCATCCTCTCCGTCAAAATCGTCGACAGCCTCGAAGAAGCCGTCGCCCACATCAACACCCACGGCAGCCACCACACCGACAGCATCGTAACCGAATCCTACACCGACGCCCGCACCTTCCTGCGCACGGTCGACAGCGCCAGCGTCATGGTCAATGCCTCCACCCGCTTCGCCGACGGCTTCGAGTACGGTCTCGGCGCGGAAATCGGCATTTCCACCGACAAAATCCACGTCCGCGGCCCCGTCGGCCTGCACGGTCTGACTTCGCAGAAATGGATAGTGTTGGGCGACGGACAGGTTCGGTCGTAATTCCATTGCTTTCTTGAGGGATAAAACAACAAAAGGTCGTCTGAAAAACAATTTTCAGACGACCTTCTTTCTGCAACGGTAAATCTTGTCGCTCTTTCTTATTTTTGCGGCAACGCAATATCGGCATACGGCTGTCATCAAACTAACTATTCCATTATAATCATTCAAATTTCCATAACGGCTTAACCGCAATCCGATACGACGATTTTAAGTTTGATGTATCCGCGCTCAGTATCTGCGCCCAAGAGGTCGTCTGAAACCACCCCGATTCCCATAAATCATCATCAAAAGGAAACCAGCATAATGTCGGACAAACCCGCTCTGAAGGACGAAAAACCGCGCAAGCCGTACCTTACGCTGCTTTTTACCGTTTATGCCTTGTGTTACGGCGTTTTACTCGTGTTTCTCACCGTTCAGCTTGCCGTAGCTTCCGGCGGGGTGGCAGCTTTTTTTGCCTCTATGCTCCATTTCGGTATTTTCGGACTGGTGTTCGGCAGTCTGGCTAGTGTGGCTACAATAATTACCGGTTTACTCTATATGCTTGGCTATATGTTGGTTTGGGGCATACTGACCGGTATGGCGATGACGCAGCTTCGTTTGCGTAGGAACTTGAAGCATATCTTGACCGCCATGCTCATCGGCTTTGTCTGTTCCTACATAAGCACGATATTGTTTGCGCTGTTTTTGTCAAAAGATATAGAGATGCTGTTTAATTTTTATTTCGAAGGATTAACGATATTCAGCCTATTGAATGCGTTTGCCGTTATTCCTTTTGGGCTGGTGTTTTTACCTAGTGAAAGCGGATATAAACGGGAGCGGGAAATTGCCGGAAAAACCTTGAAGGCGGGCATTCATGCGGGGCAAGTCATTTTTGAACATGCGACTGAAAAGAAGGGCATTTTTTCTTACCGCTGGTGGATTTTGCTGGCTTTTGCTTTGGCAGGCACGCCGATTTTCCTGACCTGCGCTTTCCTGATGCAGCCGGACTCCGCCTTCCCCGACACACAAGCTTGGAGCGCACACTTTATCCCGATGACTTTCTTTGGCTTTGCCGCCATGGTGGCAAGCGGTTTGACGGCAATGCTGATGCGTCTGCGTAAAGACCAAAAAGGCATTTTGAGCTGCCTTGCCCTATCATCTGCCTACTTCGGCGTTATGGTTTATCTGCCGCCCATCAAGAATCCCGATTTGAACCCCTACGCCCATTTGCTCAATCCGTATTGGCTGCTGGCGGCTTGGCTGATATCGGCCGGCGTCTGCATTTGGTTGTCGTTTAAGAAAGTAGATAGCGGCAATAGCTAATAAAACTGATGAGGGGGCGTCTGAAAAGCGTTTCAGACGACCCCTTTGCCTATTTTATCGCCGCCATCTTTCTTGTCCAAATACACACAAATCTTTCCCAATTTGAAACAATCCCCTGATTTTGTTATTATTCCTTCAAACAAAGAAATAATCATCATCCATTTTGTCTCACCCGGCCCTCATTACGGCTCATTCATCTGTGCGTTTTTACTCTCTTTTTCCCTTGTTTTTCATCCGGCAGGACGGTTTAAACGCTATTCGTTTTTTGTCTGCGTTTTATAGTGGATTACCAAAAATCGGGAAAGTCTCGGACCCTGTCCGACAGACCATGTTTTATTCCTAGTTTTTGTCAATCAACCATATACAGCCTTGCGCCCGCGTCCGCCTGCCTCACCATCCCAAAGGAGGTCAAGGTTTGTCTTTATTTCATTTCTTACGCAACCGCTCTTCGTTCAATCCCTTCGTTGTTTCCGTTACGCTGTCCTTCGTGCTGCTGGTCATCGGCATCGCACTTTTGATTCCGCAGCAGGCAGAAACCGTCCTCAATGCCGCCAAAACGGGCATTTTCAAAAACTTCAGTTGGTTTTACATCTTGGCGTTTTCAGCCTTCTTCTTCTTCCTGCTCGCACTTTCGGTCAGCAGCTTCGGCAACATCAAACTGGGCAGCAACGAAGAAGAGCCTGAATTTAGCTTTTGGTCTTGGCTCGCCATGCTGTTCGCGGCGGGTATGGGCGTTGGGTTGATGTTTTTCGGCGTCGCCGAACCGCTCACCCACTATCTGTCCCCAATTACCGAAGGCGGCAGCGGCGCAAGGCAGCAGGATGCGTTGCTCCACACCCTCTTCCACTGGGGCGTACATGCTTGGTCGGTTTACGCCGCCATGGCGTTGGCGCTCGCCTATTTCGCCTTCCGCTACAAGCTCCCGCTTTCCCTGCGTTCCTGCTTTTATCCGCTGCTAAAAGAGAAAATCGACGGTAAGGCAGGCGACATCATCGACATACTCGCGCTGGTCGCCACCCTGTTCGGCATCATTACCACGCTCGGTTTCGGCGCGGCGCAGTTGGGTGCGGGTTTGGCACAAATCGGCTGGATAAGCGAAAACACCTTTTCCGTACAAACCATCGTGATTTTCGCCGTCATGGGTTTGGCAGTCGCCTCCGCCGCCTCCGGCATAGGCAAAGGCGTTAAAATGTTGAGCGAGATGAACTTGACCCTTGCTTTTGTACTGATGGTCTTCGTCCTCGCTACCGGCCCGACCCTCCACCTGCTCTCCGCCTTCAACGACAACCTCGGCACTTACCTGAGCAACCTCGTACAACTCAGTTTCAAAACGTACAGCTACGAACAAAACCATACCGAATGGTTCGGCGGCTGGACCATCTTATACTGGGCATGGTGGTGTTCTTGGGCGCCTTTCGTCGGACTCTTCATCGCCCGCATCTCGCGCGGACGCACCATACGCGAATTTATTTTCGGCGTTTTGGCGGTTCCCTCCCTGTTCTGCGTCATCTGGTTCACCATCTTCGGCGACACCGCCATCTGGATTAACGACCACACCGCAGCAGGCGCATTGGGCGCATTGACCGGCACGCCTGAAAAACTCCTCTTCCGCTTCCTCGAATACCTCCCCCTGCCGACCCTCACAGGGCTTGTCAGCCTCATGGTGATCGCCCTCTTCTTCATCACCTCCGCCGACTCCGGCATTTACGTCCTCAACAACATCGCCTCCCGCGACAAAAGCCTGACCGCTCCACGTTGGCAGGCGGTAATGTGGGGGTTGTTGATGTCCGCTGCCGCCATTGTCCTTTTGCGCTTCGGCGGGCTGCCCACCCTGCAAACCATGACCCTCATCGTCGCCCTGCCTTTCGCCCTGCTCATGCTGATCATGTGTTTCAGCCTATGGCGCGGATTAAACGCCGACCACAAATACTTCACGACCGCCGTCACCCCCTCCAGCGTCTATTGGAGCGGCGACAACTGGCAGGACAGGCTCGAGCGTATGCTGAACCAAACGCAGGAACAAGACATCCTCAAATTCCTCAAAACCACCGCCCTGCCCGCCATGCGCGAACTGAGTGAGGAATTGTCCGACAAATACAGCCTGAGCGTCGACATCCAAACCCACTTCGACCGTGAAGAGCCTGCCGTCGAATTCACAATCCACAAAGAGTCCCTGCGCGACTTCATGTACGGCATTAAAACCATCAAGCGCGAAGTGTCCGAACAGCTTATCAAAGACGGCCATCTCCCGCACATCCGCCACAACGTAACCTACGAACCCTACACTTACTTCTTCGACGGCCGCAGCGGCTACGACGTGCAATACATGAACCGCCGCGAACTCATCGCCGACATTCTCAAGCAGTACGAGCGTTACCTCAACCTCCTGACCAATGTCGGACAAGAACTCATGTCGCACCAGCAAACCGAATTGGCGGAATAAGTTTTTGTTTGAATAAGTTGCAACCAAGGTCGTCTGAAAACCCAAAATCCGGTTTTTCAGACGACCCCTTTTTCCATAACCCGTAACACAAATCCGCCTCACACAAAGCACTCTTTCATCACCCGACTGCCTTAACCCGACTTAGGTCGTCTGAAAAAAAGACCGAAACCGAGTACAATCCGCCACATGAAAAAACGCTCCAATCCCCTCCCGCTTTTAAACGGCGTCAAACCCAGCTATTTGGTGCTGCCGCACGAAAAACCGTTTTACGACCTGCCCCTGTTGCATTTCCTCTGCGTCCGCTTTCCCTTTGTCGGCGAAGACAACTGGCGCAGGCGTTTGAACAGCGGCTTCGTCGTCGATGCAGACGGCGCGCCGTTTGACGAACACACGCTGTTCGAGCCGGGCAAAACCATGTTTTATTACCGCGAAACCAGCAGCGACAGCGAACCCGTCATTCCGTTTGAAGAAAAAATCCTGCACATCGACGACCATCTGATTGTCGTTGACAAACCGCATTTCCTGCCCGTTATCCCCAGCGGGCGTTTTTTGCGCGAAACCCTGCTGACCCGCCTGCGCCTGCGGCCGGAATTGCAACATTTGAACGTAGCAGACATTACGCCGGTCCACCGTTTGGACAAAGATACGGCGGGCGTGATGCTGCTGTCGCACAATCCTACCACGCGCCGCGATTATCAAACGATGTTTCAGGAAAAAAGCGTCCGTAAAACCTATCATGCCGTCGCGCCGACGAGGACGGATTTGGTATATCCCTTGGACGTGGTTTCGCGCATGGTGCGCGGGGAAAGGTTTTTCACGACGCAGGAAACCGAAGGCGAGCCGAACGCCCATACGACGGTCGAATTGCTTGAAAACCGCGGCGAATTCAGCCTCTACCGGCTGACGCCGCATACGGGAAAAAAACACCAGCTTCGGGTGCATATGATGCGTTTGGGCATGCCGCTGCTAAACGACGCGCTTTATCCCACCCCTTTGGCGGCGGGCGATGAAGATTATGAAAAACCTTTGAAACTACTGGCGAAACGGATTAAGTTTACCGACCCGATCAGCGGACAAGAACGGATATTTGAAAGCGGATTTGAGTTATAAAGACTTTGCCGTCCTCCTGTTCGCATCCAAAACAAAGGTCGTCTGAAAACCATTTTCAGACGACCTTTTCATCAATCCTGCCTATTTCGAACTGCTGCCGAACAAGCCTTTGAACCACAATACGATATCATCCCACATCCGTCTGAACCAGCTGCCTTCTTCAACGGAATGGAGGGCGACGACGTTTTTCTCGGTAATGACTTTGCCGTCTTTGACGATTTTGAGTTTGCCCAAGGTTTGACCTTTGCGTATCGGGGCGATAACGGGCTGGACGGTTTCTAAAATCGGTTTGATGTTTTGTCCGGCATCGTGGGGAATCGTGATGTACACATCTTCGAGGAAGCCGACGTTTACCGATTTGCTGCTACCTTTATAAACTTTGACCTTGGAAATGATTTCGCCGCCGTTGTAGAGCTTGGGCGTATCGAATGCCTGCAACGCCCAGTTGAGCAGTTTGCCGCTTTCGGAAGCGCGGGCTTCGGTGGAATCGGTACCGACAACGATGGAAACGATGCGTCTGCCGTTGCGTTTGCTGGACGCGGCAAGGTTGTAGCCTGCGCTTTCGGTGTGTCCCGTCTTCAGACCGTCCACATTGGAATCGCGGTAGAGCAGGAGGTTGCGGTTTGGCTGCTCGACATTGTTGTATTTGAAGGATTTAATCGAAAATACGGGATAGTATTTCGGATAATCGTGTATCAGCGCGGCGGACAAAATGGCTAAATCGCCGACGGTGGAAACATGGCCTTCGGCAGCCAATCCGGTCGGGTTTTTAAAGTGGGTTTTGGTCATGCCCAAACGCTTGGCTTCTTCGTTCATTTGTTGGACGAACACATCCACCGAGCCTCCTCCCATGGCTTCGGCAAGCGTAGTGGCGGCATCGTTGCCGGATTGGACAATCATGCCTTTAATCAAATCACTCACGCTGGCGGGGACTTTGGGATTGAGGAACATCCGCGAGCCTTCGATTTTCCAGCCTGCGTCAGACACGGTCAGCATTTGGTCGGCGCGCAATGTGCCGTTTTCCAAAGCCTTGAACGTGAGGTAGGCGGTCATCATTTTGGTCAGCGAAGCCGGTTCGATCTGCGTGTCGATATTGTTAGAGGCAAGCACTTGATGGCTGTGCAAATCGGTAACAATGTATGCGGCGGCGGCAATGGCAGGCGGCGCATCGGGGCTGTTGATGCTGGGCATCATGGCTTCGGGCTGGGACGCGGCGGCAGGAGCCGGCTCGGAAGCGGCAACTGCGGGAGCTGCGTTGTTTTTAGCCGCTTGCGGCGCGGCTTGCGCGGCGGTAATCATCATCGCCGCGATCAATACGGATAATGTTTTTTTCATTGGAATGTGGTGCGGAAATAGAAATAAAAACAACTGCGTTGTGCGGTTTGGCGCAAAAGGCTGTCATTATACCGCCGCATCTTCGCTTTGCTAAGATTTTTCTTGATTTCAGACGACCTCGCGGGTATGGTTTTACCTTTCCGCCGTTTTGTTGACAAAGTTTGACGCGGACGGCGGACACTCCTTTCGAAAATAATCCTCCGGCACACAAAACCATGAACAACCGCCCATCTTATTCCGATTACCTCATCCGCATCCTGACCGCCTCCGTTTACGACGTTGCCGTCGAGACCCCGCTCGAACCCGCCATCGGGCTGTCAGGTCGTCTGAACAACAACGTCCTGCTCAAACGCGAAGACCTGCAACCCGTGTTTTCCTTCAAAATCCGCGGCGCGTACAACAAAATGGCGAAGCTGCCCAAAGAAGCACTCGCCTGCGGCGTGATCGCTGCCAGCGCGGGCAACCACGCACAAGGCGTCGCACTTTCGGCACAGCGTCTAGGCTGCCGCGCCGTCATCGTTATGCCCGAAACCACGCCCCAAATCAAAATCGACGCCGTCAAAAGCCGCGGCGGCGAAGTCGTCCTCAAAGGCGTTTCCTACAACGATGCCTATGATTACGCGATGGAATTGGCAGAAAAAGAAAAACTGACCTACATCGCCCCGTTTGACGACCCCGACGTGATTGCCGGACAAGGCACGGTCGGCATGGAAATCGTGCGCCAACGTCCCGACGACATCCACGCCATCTTCGTCCCCATCGGCGGCGGCGGACTGGCGGCAGGCGTCGCCGCGTTCGTCAAACAAGTACGCCCAAGCATCAAAGTCATCGGCGTACAAACACACGACTCCTGCTGCATGAAACAATCCGTCGAAGCCGGAAAAGTCGTCAGCCTCAAAGATGTCGGCCTCTTCTCCGACGGTACCGCCGTCAAAGTCGTCGGCGACGAAACCTTCCGCCTCTGCCGCGATCTCTTGGACGACATCATCACCGTTGACACCGACGCCATCTGCGGCGCCATCAAAGACATCTTCGACGACACCCGCAGCATCACCGAACCAGCAGGCGCGCTTGCCCTTGCCGGCTTGAAAACCTATGCCGCCCGCAACCGCATCCAAAACCAAACCCTCGTCGCCGTCACCAGCGGCGCCAACATGAATTTCCACCGCCTGCGCCACGTTTCCGAACGCAGCGAATTGGGCGAAGGCAACGAAGGCATTTTCGCCGTGACCATCCCTGAAGAGCGCGGCAGTTTTCTCAAGTTCGTCAACCTGCTCGGCAGCCGCAACATCACCGAGTTCAACTACCGCTACGGCGACGACCAAAAAGCCCACATCTTCGTCGGCCTGCAAACCGCAGGTTCCCAAGACCTCGCCGTCATCAGCCGCCAACTGACTGAAGCCGGGCTGCCCAATGTCGACCTGACCGACGACGAAATCTCCAAAATCCACATCCGCTACATGGTCGGCGGACGCACAACAAAAGTCGCCCACGAACGCTTAATCAGCTTCGAGTTCCCCGAACGCCCCGGCGCACTCGCCCGCTTCCTCAACCATATGCAGGGCGGCTGGAACATTACCCTTTTCCACTACCGCAACCACGGCGCCGACTACGGCCGCATCCTCGTCGGCATCGACGTCCCGTCCACTGACGATGAAGCATTTGAAAACTTCGTCGAAAGCCTCGGTTACAGCTATCAGGACGAAACCCAAAACGCCGCATACCGCCTGTTCCTTGCTTGATTGGAATGTGCAACATAAAGGTCGTCTGAAACTCTTTTTATGGTTTCAGACGACCTTTATGTTGGGTACAGATTGGGTTGGCAAATCAATTTCTACTCAAGAAATACAGACCGCAATTTGCCATACGGACTGCGTATCCTATCCTTGCCGAAGTTCATCTGAAAACGGTTTCAGACGACTTATAAAATATCAAAACTCATAAATGTTTGATTTTTTCTTGAATGAAATAGAACCTGCATATAATCGAAAAATAAGAAGCTAGAATCAACTTGAACATCTTGGATTTTTAGAAAAACGGATATTTTCAGACAGCCTTACCTTATAAGTGGAATAAAAAATTCTTAGTTTTCTGTTTTATCGAGATATTTATTTCTTTAAGTCTGCATATAATCCGTAAATAGGGTTTTAAACTATTCCAAGAGTCTCATGAGTCTCGTTTTTAATTAATTCAGGAGCATATAACTTTTATGATCAAATTTTTCTATAAAAATAGTAATACAACAATATCAGTTAAAATATCATTTGTTTCCATTATGACGCTTATCAGTATGTTGCAAGCATTATCTGACTACTTGTAATTCAAATAAATCCCTCCTGAGATGGAGGGATTTTCTATCATAGAAACAGACACACCACCGAATCCCGTATAATACAGATCACAAATTTTTACCGTTCCCCCTAAGGACAAATCATGAGCAATTACACCCGCACCTCGCGCGCTGCCGACAGCCTGCGTAACATCAAAATCACTCCGCACTTCCTGCCGCACGCCGACGGCTCGTGCCTGATCGAATGCGACAACACCAAGGTTATCTGTACCGCTTCCATCGACGAAAACGTCCCGCCATTTCTTCGCGGCAAAGGTCAGGGCTGGGTTACTGCCGAATACGGGATGTTGCCCGCTTCTACTGCCTCGCGTATGCGCCGTGAAGCCGCGGCGGGCAAACAGTCGGGGCGCACTCAGGAAATCCAGCGCCTGATCGGGCGTTCGCTACGCGCCGTCGTGGATATGGAAAAACTCGGCGAACGTCAAATCCTGATTGATTGCGATGTGATTCAGGCAGACGGCGGAACACGCACCGCATCCATCACCGGCGCATTCGTCGCCCTGCAAATTGCGGTCAACAAGTTGCTTTCAGACGACCTCATCAGCGAAAACCCCATCCGCGAAGCCGTTGCCGCTGTATCCGCAGGCGTGGTGAACGGCGTGCCGCTTTTGGATTTGGACTATCCGGAAGACTCCGGCTGCGACAGCGATGTCAACATCGTCATGACCGCTTCAGGCAAAATCATCGAAATACAGGGCACGGCGGAAGGCGCGCCGTTCAGCTTGGACGAATTGGGCAAACTGATTGCGCTGGCACAAAAGGGCATTACGGAGTTGACAGCGCATCAACAAGCCGCCTTATCCTCCTAAGCATAAATTATCTAATCGTTTGAAATAAAAAGTTATTCTCAAAAACCAACCTTATTAAAAGCAGATTCAAGGTAAAACTCGTCAAGGTTTAAACATCTTACGGGCATCTCTACCTTGAATCTGCTTTTTTTCATCTTAAATCAATTCATTGCTTGAAATTGAGTGTCAAAACAAGGGCAATCAGCATGCCCTA
Source organism: Neisseria sp. Marseille-Q2251 (assembly GCF_940793045.1). NCBI lineage: Bacteria > Pseudomonadati > Pseudomonadota > Betaproteobacteria > Neisseriales > Neisseriaceae > Neisseria > Neisseria sp. Marseille-Q2251. The sequence goes on along the minus strand of NZ_CALNWV010000006.1, from coordinate 58,570 downwards.
CCCAACCTGCTTTTTATCTCTGAAATTTTAAAAAAAGCCTGCTTATCCAATACGATATTTATGACAAAAGATTTTAAAATCCGTTTCAATCTCTGACGAGCGGTTCTAAAACAAGATTAGCGTTAGTTGTATAAATTCAAACACTTATTTACAATATATGGTTCGCTTCGACTTGCCAAACCTATATTTCGAGGCATCTGAATAATAAAAATTTCAAGGAACATTTATGCCGTTGCTGTCGATTGAATTCGCAGTATTTTTTATTGCTTTTCTGCCTCTTTATTGGGCATTTTTCCGTATGCCGACGGTGCAGAATGTTTTGCTTCTGCTGGCGGGTATGGGCTGGCTGTATCACTTGAATCCCATCTTTGCCGCCGTGATTGCCTGCTATTCGTCCTGCGTGCATCTGCTCGGTCTGTTGATGTCGTCTGAAAACGAAAACGTACGGAAATTCTGGCTGGGCTTCGGCGTAGCGACTGCTTTGGCGGTATTGTGTTTCTTCAAATATTTCGACTTTTTCCGCCCGTTTATCCGCCAATACACGGGACAGAGCGAGATTGTCGATATCTTGATGCCTTTGGGGCTGTCTTATTACACATTTCAATCTTTGGCTTATTTGGTGTACTGCTGCCGTCATCCGATGGGCGACCGCTTTGCGTGGCATGAGTTGCTGCTGCATTTGAGCTTTTTCCCGACGATTACTTCCGGGCCGATTATCCGTGCGGCGGCGTTTAAAAGCATAGACGGCGAACAAGCGGGAGCGTTGGAACAGATTCGGACTGCCGAAACGCGCGCATTGGTACGCCCTGCGCTGGCGGTGTGCTTGATTTTACTGGGCATTGCTAAAAAATGGTGGCTGGCGGGCGCACTGGGGGAAGGCTGGGTATCGCCCGTTTTCGAGAATCCCGCCCAGTTTGACGGCTGGGGCGTGTTGTCGGGTGTTTATGGCTATACTTTCCAGCTTTTCTTTGATTTTTCAGGCTATTCGGATTTGGTAATCGGGATGGCGATGCTGCTCGGTTTCCGCCTGCCGAAAAACTTTGCGGCACCGCTGCGCGCATTCAATATCCGCGACTTCTGGAACCGTTGGCACATCAGCCTTTCCACTTGGATACGCGACTATATTTATATTCCTTTGGGCGGCAACAAACACGGCTTCGTCCTGACGCAGTTCAACTTGCTGCTGGCGATGGTGTTGTCGGGCGTTTGGCACGGCTACGGCTGGAATTTCCTGCTGTGGGGCGCGCTGCACGGTGTGGCATTAATTTTGCTCAACTGCGGCGACAAAATATTCGGGCGGGACGGTTCACGTCGTCTGAAAATCTTGCGTCCGCTTGCTTGGTTCGTCACTTTCCATTTCGTCTGCTTCACTTTCGTCGTGTTCAACACCGGCAGCCTCGCCGATACGCAGATGGTATTTGATGCCTTATTCGCCAACGAAGCAGGTTGGGCCGCGCCGAAACAGGCGGATGTCCTGCTGCTTGCCGCGTTTGGTCTGATGATTTTGCTCTACCCGTATTTGCTTCGCCTATTTGACGGCGCAGTGGCGGCATTGGAAAAAATGCCGATGTGGCTGTGGTTTATACCGCTGACGCTGGTGTTGGTGTTGATTATCGTATTGGCGCCATCAGGCATCCCGGGCTTTATTTACGCCGATTTTTAAAAGGACAATCAGAATATGAAACACTTTATTTCCCTGTTTGCCTCCCTTTTGGTTTGCGCCTTTGGCGCGGCGTGGTTCAGTCAAGATTCCATTAATGCCTATTGGCAGCAAACCTATCATCAGGCTTCACCGCTGGAGCCTTTGTCCGAATACGAATGGTGGCGCACGGGCGCGAAGCTGCAACAAGACGCATACGCCTTTTCAGACGACCTCAAAGCACGTTTGGCAGGACAGCCCACGATTGCCGAACCGGAGCCTCAAATCACTCAAGGTGACGGGTCGTCTGAACAAAATGCGCAGCTTAATGCGTCCGAACCACAGGAAAAAAACCGTCCCGCCAACGGACACCAACCTCAAACGGCACAACACGGCGGACAACCCGACACACACAGTCTCCCCATTGTCCCACCTGCCAATATCGTTCTCGGACAAGGCGACAAAGTCTTTTTTGCCGGCGACTCGATGATGCAGGGCGTTGCGCCTTTTGTCGAAAGAAGCCTGAAAAAACAATACGGCATCCAGTCGGTAAACTTAAGCAAACAAAGTACCGGATTGTCCTATCCCAAGTTTTTCGACTGGCCGAACACCATTGAGCAGACGCTGAAACAACAAACCGACATCCGCCTTCTGGTCGTCTTCCTCGGTCCCAACGATCCGTGGGATTTCCCGAAAGGCAAAAAATACCTGAAATTCGCCTCGCCCGAATGGTCGGAAGAATACCTCAGTCGCGTCAACCGCATCCTAACCGCCGCCGAGCAACACCACGTCCAAGTCATTTGGATGGGCATTCCTTATATGAAACAGGCAAAACTTAACAAGCAAATGCGATATCTCGACAAACTTTTAGCAGACGAGATCAGTCCAAAAGCCTTGTGGATACCGACCGACAAGCTCCTCAGCAACGGCTCCGACACCTACGCCGACTCCGTCAACATCAATGGAAAAATCATCCGCTACCGCAGCAAAGACGGCATCCACTTCTCTGCTGAAGGGCAAAAACTGCTCGCGGATAAAATCATGGAAAAAATCGTTTTTCAGACGACCCCTGAAATGAACGGCGAAGAACGCACGGAACAATTATCCGCACGTTAAGCCCGTATCGGCAGCAAAAGGACGGCGTTTTGTTTATCCAATGCCGTCTTTTTCGTTACAATAGCCCTCCGCCGCGTCAAAAGACGTCGTCTGAAAACCACACACAGGAAACTCATGAACATCAAAACCCTGTCCGTATCCCTTACCGCATTGTACCTGTCTGCCGCCGCCCCCGCCGCCGATATGCTGTTGGAAAACTACGGCAGCAGCCGTCCCACATGGCTCTCCAAGCTCAAAAAACTCGACCGCAGCTCGGACGGCAAATTCCGCATCCTCCAAATTGGCGATTCACACACCGCCGGCGACCTTTTCACCGAACAACTGCGCCTGCGCCTCCAGCAAAAATGGGGCGACGGCGGCATAGGCTGGGTTTACCCCTCTACCGTCAAAGGACAGCGCAGCGCAGCCGTCCGCTATGACGGCTCGTGGCAAACCGTCAGCAGCCGCAGCGTTTCAGACGACTTCCCCTTAGGCGGCATCATCGCCAAAGCCAACGGCAGCAGCGTTACCATCAGTGCCAAAGACGGAAGCAGCGGCGAGAAGCAGATTTCCGTCTTCGCCAAACCCGTCCTGCCCGAACAAACCCTTTCATTCAACGGACGCGAAGTTCCCGCCGGAAACAGCGGCTGGCAAATCATCCGCAGCAACGGCCGCCTGCCCCTGACCCTCAGCAGCTCCATGCCTTGGGACATCGGCTACATCAATATCGAGAATCCCGGACGCGGCGTAACCGTTTCCGCGCTCGGCATCAACGGCGCGCAACTGACCCACTGGTCCAAATGGCGTCCCTCTTGGCAGGATGACCTTGCCCAAACCCGCGCCGACCTCGTTATCATCGCCTACGGCACCAACGAAGCCTTCGCCCGCGATTTGGACATCACAGCCACCGAACAAAGCTGGCGCAGCTACATCCGCCAAATCAAACAAAGCCTGCCCGACGCAGGCATCCTGATTCTCGGCGCGCCCGAATCCCTTAAAAGCACCTCAGGAAGCTGCGGCACACGCCCCACCACCTTAAGCAGCATCCAACAAATGCAGCAGCGCGTCGCCCGCGATGAAAAAGTCATGTATTGGTCGTGGCAAAACGCGATGGGCGGCGAATGCAGTATGAAAAGCTGGATGAACCAAGGCCTCGCCGCCAAAGACGGCGTCCACTTCTCAGGCAAAGGCTACCGCCAAGCCGCTGACCGCCTCGCCGACAGCTTGATACAAATGGCAGATTAATCAAAAAGGTCGTCTGAAAATTTTCAGACGACCTTTTGCTATGTCGGATTATAGTGGATTAAATTTAAATCAGGACAAGGTGACGAAGCCGCAGACAGTACAGACAGTACGGAACCGATTCACTTGGTGCTTCAGCACCTTAGAGAATCGTTCTCTTTGAGCTAAGGCAAGGCAACGCCGTACTGGTTTAAAGTTAATCCACTATATTTTCTCTTGAAGACGGTCAATCCGCCTCAACTGCCTATCGAACGGTTTCGCAGCGTTTCAGCCCATTCCCGATAATCAGCATCGAATTTCCGTTTTCAGACGACCTTCGCTTACTCTTTGGCAAATTGCTGTGTAAAGCGGACAAATTCTTCTTTTTTCGCTTTTGCCTTGCCCGAATCGATGGCTGCTTCCGCGGCTTTGACACCGTCCGCCAACGAAGGCACGACATTGCCTGCATAAAGCGCGGCGGCGGCGTTGAGCAGGACGATGTCGCGTGCCGCGCCATGTTTGCCGCTCAACACTTCATCCATTTTCTCCAACGATTCTTGCGCGTTGGCGACTTTGATTTCGTCCAAATCGCGGCGGATTTCAATGCCGAAATCGGCGGGGCTGATGTCGTATTCGCGGATTTCTCCGTCTTTCAGCTCGGCAACGCGGGTTTTGCCGGTCAGCGTGATTTCATCCAAACCGCCTTCGCCGCACACGACCAAAACGTGTTTGGAACCAAGCTGTTTCAATACGCGCGACAGGATGCCGCATAAGTCGATGTGGAACACGCCCAAGAGCTGGTTCGGCGCGCCGGCGGGGTTGGTCAGCGGGCCCAAGATATTGAAAATACTTCTAAACCCGAGCGAACGGCGCACGGGCGCGACATGGCGCATCGCGCTGTGGTGGTTTTGGGCAAACATAAAGCCCAAGCCTGTTTGACGGATGCTTTCGGCAACTTGCTCCGGCGTAATGTTCAACACCGCGCCCATCTGCTCCATCACGTCCGCCGCGCCGCTGGACGAGGAAACGGAACGCCCGCCGTGTTTGGCGACTTTCGCACCTGCCGCAGCAGCGACAAACATCGAAGTCGTGGAAATATTGAAGGTTTTTGCACCGTCCCCGCCCGTGCCGACAATATCGACGAGGTCGTCTGAATTTTCCAGCGGCACTTTGGCGGCAAATTCGCGCATGACGGCGGCTGCGGCGGTGATTTCCGATACGGTTTCGACTTTAATCCGCAATCCGGTCAAGATGGCGGCGATTTGTTCGGGCGGCACCTGCCCGCTCATAATCTGACGCATCAGGTCGGTCATTTCGTCGTAAAACAATTCGTTGTTGCTGATTAATCGTTCGATGGCTTGTTGCGGTGTAATCATGGTTCAATCCTTTTTCGGGTATTTTTACGCCAAACGTCGTCTGAAAGTTTTCAGACGACGTTTGGTTTAAGCGGCGGACGCTTGGAAAGCTTTAAATTCTTCCAAAAAATTTTTCAACATATCGTGTCCGTGTTCGGTCAAAAGGGCTTCGGGGTGGAACTGCACGCCTTCGACAGCGTATTCCTTGTGCCGCACGCCCATGATTTCCTGATCTTCCGTCCATGCGGTGACTTCCAAACAATCGGGCAGCGTATCGCGGGCGATGACAAGGCTGTGATAACGCGTGCAGGTAACGGGATCGGGCAAATCTTTAAACATGCCTTTGTTCAAATGGAACACGGGCGAAACTTTGCCGTGCATCAGCGTTTTTGCCCGCACCACATCCCCGCCGAACGCTTCGCCTATCGTCTGATGCCCGAGGCACACGCCCATAATCGGCAGCTTGCCGGCAAAATGGCGCATGGCGGCAACCGAAATGCCCGCCTCTTTCGGCGAACAAGGGCCCGGCCCGATAACGAGATATTGCGGTTTCAAAGCTTCGATTTCTTCGAGCGTAATATCGTCGTTGCGGCGGACGACGACTTCCTGACCGAGTTCGGCGAAATATTGGACGATGTTGTAAGTGAAACTGTCATAATTATCAATGAACAAAAGCATGGGGGTACGGCCTTTTAGGGTTGTTTGACGGCGGCGATGTTTTCGGGCGAATTGATGAACGCCCACATCTGCTCTTCGGTTCGGAAAACGCCGTTACGGACAATATAATGCAGCGGATGCTTGATCAGCGCATCCGCTTTGCGGACAAAAACACGCATATTGCAGCTGTTTGCCGCCATTTCCAACACTTTGGCGGCAAAAGCGGGGCGGTGCAGCTTGTCGTGCATCAGCGGATGGCGGGCGATGTATTCGTTCAGAGGCTTGCCGCTGCTGTGGAAATCCGTGTGCAGCGGGTCGAGGAATACAATAAAAAAAGGCATCTTGCCCAAATAATCGTCTGCATCGTTCATAAGCGTTTCGGACGGAATATTTATATCGCCATAATATCACAACCACGATTTTTGATTCGCATCAGGTCGTCTGAAACATCGCTTGCCACCTTCCGAAATATTCACTTAAAATCAGTCTTACATTCCAAAAAGAGATTTGCTTATGGGTTTCAAACTTACTCCGATTGATGTTGTAGAAAACATCAGCCGCGAAGATTTTTATCAAAACTATCTCAAGCCCCGCCGTCCTGTCGTGATCAAAGGACTGACCCGCAACTGGCCCGCCCGCGACAAATGGTCACTGGACTATATGAAAGAAACCGTCGGCGATATCGTCGTTCCCTTGTACGACAGCGCCAAAGCCGACCCTTCCGCGCCGATTAACGCCGCCAGTACGGAAATGCGCTTCAGCGACTATATCGATTTGATCAAACGCGAGCCGACGGATTTGCGGATTTTCTTATTTGACCCCATCAAACACGCTCCCGCCTTGCTGAACGACTACGTTTTCCCCAAAGAGCTGATGGGTGGATTCTTAGACCGTTACCCTACCCTGTTTTTCGGCGGTGCAGGTTCGGAAACTTTCCTGCACTACGACATCGATATGGCGCACATCTTCCATACGCATTTCGGCAAGAAACACATCATCTTGTTCGATTACAAATGGAAAGAGCGCCTGTTCCGCATTCCTTTCGCCACTTACGCGCTGGAAGACTACCACGTCGACAACCCCGATACGGAACGTTTCCCCGAGCTTGAAGGCATCGAAGGCATCGAATGTTTCCTCGAATACGGCGATACCCTGTTCATGCCGACCGGCTGGTGGCATTGGATGAAATACCTTGACGGCTCATTCTCCATCTCCCTGCGTGCATGGGATGAAAGCTGGACGGTTAAGGCGCATAGCCTGTGGAACCTGACCGTACAGCGCAAGTTCGACGACTTCATGAAAGCCCGCTTTAAAGCACGCTACATGAATTGGAAAGAACAGCTTGCTTGCAAACGCGCCCGCCGCGCATGGGAACGCGGCATGCCTCGTTAAAACAAACCTAAAGGTCGTCTGAAAACAAGTATTTCAGACGACCTTTATCATCAAATTGGCTGGTGCGAACCGCCAAAGTTGAAACAACGGATGGCATTGTTTCCTCAATACCGGCACAGTGCATAGGCAAAAATACAACAAACATGAAATACGAAGCGCATATTTTTAAACAACAGCGATAGCTGAAACCAATCTGTCAAAGCAGGCGGGCTGACCTTGCCCCAGCCTGTTTTGCCCCATTTTTTAACCGGAGTGCATCATGCAAACACCTCTAAAATTCTTAACCGCCCTTGTTTTAACGGCATCGGCATTCTCAGCGTCTGCTCACGGCATGCATAAACATAAGCCGCTGACCTTGGAAGAGCTGCCCAAAATCTGCCAACAATACTTCACGCGCGCGGAAACCTGTTACAAAAAGGCGGGAGCCAAATCCGATTTTCAGCGCAACAATACAAAATTCCTGTTCCAAGCCCTGCCTGCCGCCGATTTATCGCAGCGCGAAACCATGTGTAAAATCGCTATGGATTCGTTCGCCGAAAAAACGCGCTCGCTTCATTGCGAATAAGATTTTTGCCGGAAAGATGTATAGTGGATTAAATTTGAATCAGGACAAGGCGACGAAGCCGCAGACAGTACAGATAGTACGGAACCGATTCACTTGGTGCTTCAGCACCTTAGAGAATCGTTCTCTTTGAGCTAAGGTGAGGCAACGCCGTACTGGTTGAAAGTTAATCCACTATAACAAAGGTCGTCTGAAAACGCATTTTAGTTTTCAGACGACCTTTTTTCAGACGACCTTAAAAGAAGTAATTCGCCAGCAGCAAACCGAATGCCAAGCTGAACGCCATGCTCAAGAGGCCGGGGATCATGAAGCTGTGGTTGAAAATGAATTTGCCGATTTTGGTCGAACCCGTGCTGTCAAAATCAATCGCCGCGATAATCGGACCGTAGTTCGGAATGAAAAAATAGCCGTTCACCGCGACAAACGTGCCGATGATAATCGGAGCGGGAATACCCAGCGAAATACCGATGGGAAACAGCGTTGCGACGGTCGCCCCTTGGCTGTTGACCAAGACGGACAAAACGAACAAGGCAAATGCAAAAGTCCACGGCGCGGTTTCGACCAGATGCGATACGGTTTCTTTGACTTCTGCCAGATGACCGTGCATCAGCGTATCGCCCAGCCATGCCACGCCGAATACGGCGATAACGGCACGCATCCCCGCGTGGAACACCGAGCCTTTGGTAATCGCGTTACCATCCGGTTTACACAACAGGATAATCAGCGCGGCGGCAGAAAGCATGACGATTTCGATGGCGTGCGCCATGCCCATCAGTTTCGGGCCTTCTTCCGTTTGGAAGGTCGGGCGCAACTCGGGGACGGCACCCATTACGACCACCAACAATGCGGCGGCGAGGAAAATCCCGACCGAAAGTTTCGCCTCTTTGCTGACGGGCGCATTGGAGACTTCAGTCGAATCTTTTTCGTTGGCTTCTACATATTCCGGGTCTTTCAGCAACGCCTGATAATGCGGGTCATCCTTCAACTCTTTGCCGAGCTTGTTGACGAATACGCAGGCAAGGCCGATACCTAAAATAGTTGAAGGAACCGTTACTTTCAGCACATCGGCCATCGTGATATGTTGCGGCTCAAGGTAGGTAACGCAGGCAACGACCGCGGCCGCAATCGGGCTGGCAACGATGGCAAATTGCGACGCGATAACCGCCATCGTCAACGGGCGGGAAGGACGGATGCCGTTGCGGCGACTGACTTCGGCAATAACGGGTAATACCGAATAAGCGACGTGTCCCGTGCCTGCCAATACGGTAAACAGATAAGTAACCGCAGGCGCGATGAAGGTGATGTATTTCGGATTGCGGTGTAAAACGCGGGTGGCGATTTTAATCATGTAGTCCAAACCGCCGCTTGCCTGCATCGATGCGGCGGCGGAAACAACCGCCATAATCATCAGCATCACGTCAATCGGCGGACTGGTCGGCTCAAGATGGAAACCAAAGGCCAAAACCGCCAGCCCGACACCGCCGAGCACGCCCAAGCCGATACCGCCGACCTGCGCGCCGATTAAGATACACACCAGTACGATGGCGAACTGGATAAAAAACATTGTGGACATGAACACTCCATTGTTTGTAAAAAAATCTTGAAGAGGAAACGGATTAAAGCGGATATCGGCGGAAGCTGCTGTTGCATTACATCTGATATCCATATTTTTGTTTTTATTTTAAATACCAACACTTTATCCGATTAAATCGGGCGTGATTATAGAGTAAGCACTCGTTATTAACAATGTTTTACTGAAATTAAGACACCAAAGGTCGCCTGAAAACGCCGAAACTCATTTTTCAGACGACCTTTTTCAAGAGAATCTGTGCAACACGAGAATGCCTAGCTTGTTTTGCAGACAAGGCTTTATGTTCATACAAAAATCTATTTAATTTCTCTTAAACCGCCTTTCAATGAAATATCCTGCAATGCTCAATTCCCTATCTCAAGCTACAACATCCCGATATATAGTGGATTAAATTTAAATCAGGACAAGGCGACGAAGCCGCAGACAGTACAGATAGTACGGAACCGATTCACTTGGTGCTTCAGCACCTTAGAGAATCGTTCTCTTTGAGCTAAGGCGAGGCAACGCCGTACTGGTTTAAAGTTAATCCACTATAAATTTTCATTTTCTTGCATCCGGCCTTATCGAAATCAGCCGAAACATCCCCATAATACAGCCGTTACACCACTCCACATTTGAAAGAAAGCGATGACTACTCTCCTGATTATCCTCGGTCTGATTGCCATAGCGGTCGGCATTTTTGGCACGATTTACCCTGCCCTGCCGGGATTGGGCTTGATGTTTGCCGGCGCATGGCTGTTGGGCCATGCCGGCGATTATCAGATTTTCGGTTCCGGCACGCTCATCTTCCTTGCCGTTGTCGCCATTATCGGCACGGCAATGGATTATGTCGCGGGCGCGCTGGGGGCGAAATATACGGGGGCAAGTAAAACAGCCATCTGGGGAGCGTTTATCGGCGGTATCGTGGGCGCATTCTTCGCCATTCCCGGCTTGCTGTTAGGCCCTTTGATTGGCGCTGCCATCGGCGAATTTATTGCCGGTAAAGACACTTGGCAGGCAGGCAAAGTCGGCATCGGTACGTTTATCGGCTTTATTATCGGCACGGTTGCCAAAATCGGCTGCGCGCTGACCATTGCGCTGACTGTCCTATTTGTGTGGCTGGGTTCGTTTTTCTAAGCCATCCCTTCAAAACCAAAGGTCGTCTGAAATTCAGACGACCTTTGGTTTTTGAACGCTTATTTGTTACAACAGGCTTTGTATTTCTTACCGCTACCGCAAGGACAAGGATCGTTGCGTCCGGTTTTATCGCCTTCACGGCGTACGGTTTGCGGTTTGTTGATGATTGCCTGCCAGTACCAGTAAATATCCAGCAACACATGCGGCAGCTCGGATTCGAGCTGGGCGAGTTCTTTTTCGGTCAGGTGCAGGATGACTTCACCGTTTCGTTCTTCATCGTAAATCCCGCCCAAAGCCATAATCGGATAGAACAAATCTTCAAATTCTTCCTGATCAACCGCTTCAAACCAATCGGTCGGAACGATATCCAAAGCATAGAGATACGCGTTACACCAAGTATAAATATCAGGATTGGAGGCGGCATCTTCGTATAACCACAAATCGGGCAGCATCTTTTTACTGAGTTTGATGCGCAAATCCGCCGCCAAACCGATAACCAAACGCTCGATTTCAGTGCGCTCTTTGGCATCAAACAACGATTCGTCGCCCAAAACTTCAGGCAGCCAGTCATTCGGGTTCAGCGCATCCGGACCGCTCAACAAAGCCATCATAAACGCCTGTACCTCATCGCAGCGCATGGTGTTGTGGTGTTCCGATTTGGCATCGAGCAGCTCCATCAGGCGTACGCGCGACGCTTCGTCAAATGCTTGCAATTGCATGGTTATTCCTTAATTTTAAATGGTATGTTTATAGTGGATTAACTTTAAACCAGTACGGCGTTGCCTCGCCTTAGCTCAAAGAGAACGATTCTCTAAGGTGCTGATGCACCAAGTGAATCGGTTCCGTACTATCTGTACTGTCTGCGGCTTTGTCGCCTTGTCCTGATTTAAAGTTAATCCACTATCTTCTCTAAGGAGTCGTCTGAAAACGGTTTAGCCGATACGTTGGTGCATTTGCTCGAAAAGGCATACCGTTGCCGCCATGGCAACGTTTAACGACTCGGTCTGCCCCAGCATTGGGATTCTGACGCTGCCGTCGACTTTTTCCAAAATTTCCCGACTCACGCCGCTGCCTTCATTACCGAAAACCCAAGCGCAAGGGGCGTTTAAATCCAGTTGGTACAAGTCGGAAGGATTGCGCCCGTCCAAAGCGGTCGCCCATATTTTGTCCTGATAAGCATCCAGCCACTGCAATAGCGAAACGCGGCTGTATATATTCAGCAGAAAATGCGCCCCCATACCCGCCCGCAATACCTTGGGCGACCAAATATCGACGCAGTCATTACTCAACACAATCTGCCTGACGCCCGAAGCTGCCGCGCTGCGTAAAACCGTACCGACATTACCGGGGTCTTGCACCCTATCCAACACCACGCAGTCGCCGCTTAAAGGCAAATCACCTTGTGGCGGAATCTCTATCCAAGTCATCACATCATCGGCGTCATTCAGACTGGTGATTTTAGACAAGGCTTCGTTTCCGACCCAAGTAATACAATCTTCGTCTAATTTACTGATTAAATTTAGGATTTCAGGATGCGTGTTTTTACTTTCGGGCAAATACACTTGTTTGGGCGTGTACCCCGCCTCTAAATAGACCTGCAAAAGATGCACGCCTTCCAACACGGTTTGCCCATATTCCCGGCGTGCTTTAGATTGTGTCAGCAGCTTGGACAAATGCTTGAGCTGCCCGTTTTGCGCGGAGGTAATTGATTTCATGTGCCGCATTATATAGCGGATTCAAATAAAAAGGATACAGAAAGGCAGCCGCACGATACCGTCCGACTTTGTTCAAACCGCTTTTTCAGACGACCTCTTGACGCATATAGTGGATTAAATTTAAATCAGGACAAGGCGACGAAGCCGCAGACAGTACAGATAGTACGGAACCGATTCACTTGGTGCTTCAGCACCTTAGAGAATCGTTCTCTTTGAGCTAAGGCGAGGCAACGCCGTACTGGTTTAAAGTTAATCCACTATTATACCATCAAAAATAAAATCCCTGCCCGAATAGCTCGGGAAGGGATTTCTCTACTTGATGGAAATCTGTATCTCTATGCAGTTTAATGAACGGCGGAGTCCTGTTGAACCTGCATTTCGGTTCGAACCGTAGTCTGACTCACACCTTTATCATTCTTTGCAGATTCAGGCATTACCACAGCGTCCGAAGCATTTTTTGCTGTCGGATTGGCGGCTACGGGTACGATATTTTCCTGCTGGTTTTTGGTTTCAACAGCTTTTTCCGCAACCATGCCTGAAGAGTCGCCCTTCACTTGCGGACCGAATTGCCATACGGCGACGGCAACCGCAGCCACGCTGGCGGCAACGGCGAAAGATTTGAAGAAAGAGTTGTTTGCAGCTTGCGCTTCCTTAACAGGCATCGCGGCAGCAACTTCGGCTTCATGACGTTGCTTGTGTTCTTCGCTGATTTCCGCAAGCGTAGCGGTAAATGCCGCGCTTTGCATGAAATCCGCATCACGCCCCGTACCTGCTTTATAGCGCATGCAATCGCCTAACAGATGGTACTCATACCACGCTTCGGCAGCGGCATCGTCGGACAAAAGACGGTCAAGCATCTCTTCGCTTACTTGGTCTCCATCCATCAGCATGGAAACATATTCTCTTGTTGTATCCATAGTTGTTACCATTTTTTACCACCTTTGATTTTCAGAGGTTTCCAGCAGCGGCCTCAAATCTTTTGCTATCACTTCCCGCGCCCTGAAAATACGGGAGCGGACCGTTCCTATCGGACAATCCATAATTTTGGCTATTTCCTCGTAAGACAAACCGTCCATTTCCCGCAGGGTAATGGCTTTGCGTAAGTCTTCGGGCAAATGCGAAATCGTTGATTCGACTGTTTGCAGGATTTCCCGATTGATCATTTCAGCTTCCGGCGTATGGTAATCCGCAATCTGATCCGATAAATCCAGAATATCCCCGTCTTCATTAGCAGCCTCTGCACTGACGAACGGCTGCTTTCCTGATGTTACTAAGAAGTTCTTGGCGGTATTGATGGCAATCCGATACAACCAAGTATAAAAAGCGCTCTCGCCTCGGAAGTTCGGCAAGGCCCGATAAGCCCTAATCATTGCCTCTTGCGCCACATCGTTGACTTCGTGTTCGTCTTTGACAAAACGGGAAATCAATCTGATGAGCCGACGCTGATATTTGGACATCAGCATCTCGAATGCTTTTTGTTCGCCCTTCTGTGCGCGCTCTACCAAGGCCTGATCAATCTGGCGATCATTCATATCTTACCTTTTGTAATAACTGCATTATAAGCTATAAAGTAGTAAAGCGTGCTGTGCCAGTTAAAGACAGCTGCCGCCGTATTTAGTTCCATTTATATCTCAAAAATTTTCCGTAAACCGGTAAAAAGCCGTCAAACCCTTGAAAATCGTGGCTTACCGTAAGGTTAACAATAGCAATGCAGTTTCCGTCAGTATTTGTGATAATCGGCCAGCATTTTCTAACGAACGGTACGATATGGTTTTCTTGCAACACTTTCTTAACATTTTTGAACAAAAACCCTACATTCATCATATCATCGCTGCCCGCCGTCCGAATGATTCCTTCTTCTTCCAAGACCGATTCCGGCAATCCATTGCGGTGTGGCACCAGAAAAAAGCCGTTTTCTTGGAGAATATCTTTCAGACGACCTCTGACTTCTTTTCCCTTTATCCAATCTGCGTCTGCAAACTGGCTTTGTTTCAATATAAATAAAAAATCCCGGTATAAACATACCGATGTTTCGCCGAACTGCCATTGTGCAGTTTCCGCTTCCAACAGTATCCGCGCGAAATCCGCCAGCTTTCTCGGAGAACTTTCCACAATCCCATTCTCCTTAAAAAACCGCCAAAGCATCCGGCTGCGGCGTGCTTCGCTGAATGTTTGCCAACGGCTGACTTGGAAGCGTCCGCTCTCACAAACCATTTGATAATCTGCATCGACAACTTCATCCAAAATCGCCAAATCGGTTTGCAAAGAACGGATGTTCGCACAAACATGACGGTCAAAATTCGGAATGCGCTCCCGCCAAACCGGCAACGCCTCGTAACGCATCCAATTCCTTAAAAAGGCTGTATCCGCGTTACTTTCGTCTTCGATATTCGGCAGGTTGCAGGCAGCGGCGTAGTTTTCCAATTCTTTTCGGGAAAACGTCAACAGCGGCCGCCAAATTTGCGTTTCCTCGTTCAATTTGCGCCATTGTGGCATGGCAGCAAGTGCTTTGATACCGCCGCCGCGAACCGCCGCGAGCATAAACGTTTCAATCTGGTCATCCTGATGGTGCGCCAACGCGATGACACTAGAGGGGTCGTCTGAAAACGTCTGATAACGCGCTTTCCGTGCGGCAGCCTCAATCCCCGACCCGTCTTTTTTGACTTCAACTTTTGCGCTTCTGAACGGCACATTCCATTCTTGGCATAAACGTGTGGAAAACACCAGCCAGTCATCCGCATTGCGGCTCAATCCATGATGAACATGTAAAGCGTGTACGTCCAATCCAAGCTCTTCCCGCAAACACGCGAGCATATGCAGCAACACTACCGAATCCAAACCGCCGCTTAGTCCAACCGTTACCATGCAACCATCCGGAAGCGAACGCGCCGAAAGACGCAGAGTTTCCAACAAACTGCGGCATTGAGGCGGAAGGTTTTCAGACGACGTCGGGTTCATATGGTGTAATCTATATTGTGTCGGCAAGGCAAATTCTTAGAAATGAAAAAGCAGGCAGGGGGGCTTCTGCCTGCTTTTCTACACATTAACTGTTTACTTATCCGTAAACTTGCCGTAGGCCATGATCCGGTCGAAACGGCGGGACAGCAAGTCCGCCATCGGCATATTTTGCGCTTCGTGCAACTGGGTTTCCAGCACCGTTTTGACGTTTTTCATGGTCGTTTCAAAATCGCGGTGCGCGCCGCCCAAAGGCTCGCTGATCACGCTATCGATTAAATCCAATTCTTGCAGGCGTTTGGCGGTAATACCCAAGGCTTGAGCGGCATCTGCTGCTTTTTCAGCAGTTTTCCACAGAATAGACGCGCAGCCTTCCGGAGAAATAACCGAGTAAGTCGAATACTGCAGCATATTGACGTAATCGCCGACTGCAATCGCCAGCGCGCCGCCGGAGCCGCCCTCGCCGATGATGGTACACAAAACCGGTACACGCAGGCGGGTCAGTTCGTACAGGTTGCGTCCGATGGCTTCAGACTGACCGCGCTCTTCTGCGCCGATGCCCGGATACGCGCCCGGCGTATCGACAAAAGTCATCACGGGAATATTGAATTTCTCGGCGGTCTGCATCAGACGCAGTGCTTTACGGTAGCCTTCAGGGCGCGGCATACCGAAATTGCGGCGGATTTTTTCTTTGGTATCTCGACCTTTTTGATGGCCGATAACCATCACACTTTGTCCGTTGAAGCGGGCCAAACCGCCGACGATGGCATGGTCGTCTGAATAATGGCGGTCGCCGTGCAACTCTTCAAAATCGGTGAAAATGGCTTGGATGTAATCTAAGGTGTAAGGACGTTGGGGATGGCGTGAAACCTGCGAAATCTGAGCGGGCGTCAGCTTGTTGAAAATCGATTTGGTCAAGTCGTTGCTTTTCTTCTGCAATCTGGCGATTTCATCGGAAATATCGACGGCGGACTCGCCCTGCACAAAGCGCAACTCTTCGATTTTATTGGTTAATTCGGCGATGGGTTGTTCAAAATCCAAAAAAACTGGTTTCATAGGGTGAAGCTCTCGGTAGGGACGCTGCCGCTATCATACGCCAATCAGGCATATTTGGCAGCATTTCTCATGGAGGATATGCCGTGCAAAACGGCAGATAATCGGGCGGATGCCTTTTCAGACGACCTTTTGCGGATGATATAGTATATCTGCACTAAACAAATGAAGTGCCGTATCTTATGATAAACTTCCATTCAGTTCAATCATTTCAAACAGGCTATGAAAAACGAACACGACAATACGGCGATGCGGCTCGACAAATGGCTTTGGGCTGCGCGCTTTTTCAAAACCCGCGCACTGGCTCAAAAACATATCGAATTGGGCAGGGTTCAGGTCAACGGTGCCAAAGTCAAAAACAGCAAAAATATCAGCGCAGGCGACATCATCGACCTGACGCTCAATTCACTGCCTTACAAAATCAAAGTATTGGCACTCAACCACCAGCGCCGCCCCGCACCCGAAGCGCGTCAGCTTTACGAAGAAGACATGAAAACCGCCGCCGAACGCGAAGCGCAAAAACAGCTCGACCAAGCAAGCCGCATCAGCGCGGCGTATCCCGACGGCAGGCCGACCAAACGCGACCGCCGCCAACTCGACCGCATGAAACGCGACAGCTGGTAGGGTTTTGTAAATTCAGTTTCAACTGCGATGTACAGCAGAACGGATATATTTGACCCCCGCCAAAAACAAATCATCCGTTTTTATTATTTCACGCAACTGACTTGACGGTTTTATCCGTCCGTTGTGTTGAGACTCCTGCCTGAATCCGCCGATTTCCGTAAAGTTGAAACGCATCAGAATCAGGTATAATCCATCCCTATTTCATTTTCAGACGACCTTGAGCCATTTAAGGATATCCCCATGAGCAAGAAACGCGTCCTCACAGGCGTAACTACCACCGGCATCCCGCATCTGGGCAACTACGTCGGCGCCATCCGCCCTGCCGTCCGCGCGGCGCAAAACCCCGATACCGAATCCTTCCTCTTCCTCGCCGACTACCACGGCATCATCAAATGCCACGAGCCGGAGATGATTCACCAATCCACCCAAGCCATTGCCGCCACTTGGCTTGCCTGCGGACTCGACCCCGAGCGCACCACCTTCTACCGCCAAAGCGACATTCCCGAAGTGATGGAATTGAACTGGATTCTGACCTGCATCACCGCCAAAGGCCTGATGAACCGCGCCCACGCCTATAAAGCCGCCGTGCAGGCAAATGTCGAAAACAATCAGGAAGACCCCGATCACGGTGTAGAAATGGGTCTGTACAGCTACCCCATCCTGATGACCGCTGACATTCTCATGTTCAACGCCAACGAAGTCCCCGTCGGTCGCGACCAAATCCAACACGTCGAAATGGCGCGCGACATCGCCGGCCGCTTCAACCACCGCTTCAAAGAAGTTTTCACCCTGCCCGAAGTGAAAATCGACGAAAACGTCGAACTCTTGGTCGGCTTGGACGGGCGAAAAATGTCCAAATCCTACGGCAACACCATTCCGCTTTGGGAAAACGACAAGAAAACCCAAAAATCGGTCAACAAAATCATCACCAACATGAAAGAGCCGGGCGAGCCGAAACAGCCCGACGAAAGCCCTTTGTTTGAAATCTACAAAGCCTTCTCCACATCGTCTGAAACCGCAGCGTTCACACAAATGCTTACCGAAGGCCTGGCATGGGGTGAAGCCAAAAAACTCTTGGCCGCCAAAATCAACGCCGAGCTGGCAGAACCGCGCGAACGCTACAACGCGCTGACCGCCAATCCTTCGCAAATCGAAGACATCCTGCAGGCGGGCGCCGCCAAAGCGCGCAAAGAAGCGCGCGAACTGCTGGACAAAGTACGCGACGCCGTCGGCATCCGCCCATTGAAGTAAATCTCAAAAGGTCGTCTGAAAAAGCAGTCCGCTTATATTTCAGACGACCTTTTCCTGTCTAAAACAAGGAATATCCGATGAAAGCCTTTCCGATTCTCTTATCCGCCCTCCTGCTTGCCGCCTGCGGCAAATCCGAAGCCCCGGCCGAGCCCGCCCAAAATGCCGTCGAAGCCGCGCCAAAACCCTCGTTTAAAGTCAAATACATCGACAACAACGCCATCACAGGCTTGGATTTAGGTCAAAGCAGTGAAAGTAAAACCAACGACGGCAAAAAACAAATCAGCTATCCGATTAACGGCTTGTCCGAACAAAACGTCATCCAACTGATCGGCAACCACCCCAACGATTTGGAAGTCATCAGCGGAAAATGTATGGAAACCGGCGACAAAGGTGAGCCTTTGGGCTGGACTGAAAACGGCAAATGCCATGCCTTGTTTGCCAAACTGGTCGGCAACATCGCCGAAGACGGCGGCAAACTGACCGGCTACCTCCTCTCCCATGCTGCCCTGCAACCCTATCAGGCAGGCAAAAGCGGCTATGCCGCCGTTCAAAACGGCCGCTACATCCTCGAACTCGACAGCGAAGGAATGTTCTACTTCCGCCGCCGCCACTATTGACCGAGCGGGTGCTGCCCATGACCGTACACACCTTAATCCGCGCCCTGCCTAAAGCCGAATTACACGTCCATATCGAAGGCACGTTCGAGCCGGAATTGATGTTCGCCATCGCCGAGCGCAACGGCGTTTCCATTCCATATGCGGATGTGGAAGCCGTGCGCCGCGCTTACGATTTTCACAACCTGCAATCCTTCCTCGATATTTACTACGCAGCGGCGGCGGTCTTGCTTCACGAGCAGGATTTTTACGACCTGACCACCGCCTATTTCACCCGCTGCCGCGAGGACAACGTCGTCCACACCGAAATCTTCTTCGACCCGCAAACCCATACCGCGCGTGGTGTGGCGTTTGAAACCGTCATCAACGGCATTACCCGCGCCCGCTTGGAAGCGCAGGAAAAATGGGGTATTTCAGCAGGCTGATTATGTGTTTCCTGCGGCATTTGAGCGAAGAATCCGCGTTTGAAACGCTTGCCCAAGCGCAGCCTTTCAGACGACATATCGACAGCATCGGACTGGATTCGGGCGAACTCGGCAACCCGCCCTCGAAATTCGAGCGCGTCTTCGCCCAAGCCCGCGCGCAAGGTTTTCCCGCCGTCGCCCATGCCGGCGAAGAAGGCCCGCCCGAATACGTTTGGGAAGCGTTGGATTTGTTGAAAGTCGTCCGCATCGACCACGGCGTGCGCTCCGAAGAAGACGAAACCCTTATGCAGCGTCTGATTGCCGAACAAATGCCCCTGACCGTCTGCCCATTGAGCAACCTCAAACTCAAAGTCGTCGGCGACCTGTCCCGACACAACCTGCGCCGTATGCTTGAGCGCGGCGTATTGGTTACCGTCAATTCAGACGACCCCGCCTATTTCGGCGGCTACCTCAACCAAAATTTCATCGAACTTGCCGACGCATTGGATTTGAATGAAGCAGACATCCGCGCCTTGTGCAAAAACTCGTTCAAAGCCTCATTCTTAAGCGAGGAAGAAAAATCAAAACGGTACGCCGAAATCGACAGCGCCCATGTTTAAACACAAAGCTGACCTGAAAAAGCAATCCGGTCGGCTTTGTTTTTATCTAAAAATGCAAATATTCAAACCACAGTCAATTCCCTACCAAACCACTCAACTATCCGCCCGAAATCTGTTAAAATACCGAACTATCCTAATAAATACAGCATCAAAAGGCACACAATCATGGCTCTTTTGCAGATTTCCGAACCCGGCATGTCCGCCGCTCCGCATCAACACCGCCTCGCCGTCGGCATCGACTTGGGTACGACCAACAGCCTGGTTGCCACCGTCCGCAGCGGCAGCCCGGTTTGTCTGACCGATATTGACGGGCGCACCACCCTGCCCTCCGTCGTCCGCTACTGCGAAGGCGACGCTGTCGAAGTCGGCAAAACCGCCCTTTCCGCCCAAAAAACCGACCCGCTGAACACCGTCAGTTCCGCCAAACGCCTGATTGGCCGCACACTTACCGACCTCGCGCATGAGGCGCAATACCTGCCCTACCGGTTTACACCCAACGAGCGCGTGGTTGAGTTGAACACCCGTCAAGGTGCCAAAACGCCTATCGAAGTGTCGTCTGAAATCCTCAAAGCCCTCAAATTGCGCGCCGAAGAAACTTTAGGCGGCGATTTGGTCGGCGCCGTCATTACCGTTCCCGCCTATTTCGACGATGCCCAACGCCAAGCCACCAAAGATGCCGCGCGTTTGGCGGGCTTGAACGTATTGCGTCTGCTCAACGAGCCGACCGCCGCCGCGATTGCCTACGGTCTGGACAACGCCTCGGAAGGCACGTTTGTCGTTTACGACTTGGGCGGCGGTACATTCGACGTATCCGTATTGCAACTGACCAAAGGGCTGTTTGAAGTCAAAGCCACCGGCGGCAACAGCGCATTGGGCGGCGATGACTTCGACCATCGTTTATTCTGCTACCTGCTCGAACAAAACGACCTCTCCAAACTCAACGAGCGCGACAGCCAGCTTCTGCTTTCCCTTGTCCGCGCCGCCAAAGAACAACTGACCGGCCAAACCGAAGCCGTCGTCGAAGCCACGCTTTCAGACGGCCGCAAAATCCATACCGTCATTACCCGCCAAGAATTTCACCACCTGACGCAAAATCTGGTACAAAAAACCATAGAGCCGGTGAAACAAGCCCTGAAAGACGCGGGCGTGACCAAAGCCGACATTAAAGGCGTGATTATGGTCGGCGGTTCCACCCGTATGCTGCACGTCCAACAAGCGGTCGCCACCTTCTTTGGACAAACCCCGCTGAACAACCTCAACCCCGACGAAGTCGTCGCACTCGGCGCCGCCATACAGGCGAACGTCCTTGCCGGCAACAAAACCGACGGCGAATGGCTGCTGCTGGACGTTACCCCCTTGTCGCTCGGTTTGGAAACCTACGGCGGACTCGCCGAAAAAATCATCCCGCGCAACTCCACCATCCCCACCGCGCGCGCGCAGGACTTCACCACCTTCAAAGACGGTCAAACCGCCATGACGATACACGTCGTACAAGGCGAGCGCGAACTCGTTTCCGACTGCCGCAGCCTTGCCAAATTCACCCTGCGCGGCATTCCGCCCATGACCGCAGGCGCGGCGCGTATCCGCGTTACCTTCCAAGTTGACGCCGATGGCTTGCTGTCCGTTTCCGCCCAAGAACAAAGCACCGGCGTACAGGCGCAAATCGAAGTCAAACCTTCCTACGGCTTGGACGACGACACCATCACCCAAATGCTCAAAGACAGCATGAGCAACGCCGCCGAAGACATGGCGGCACGCGCCCGCGCCGAAGCCGTAGTCGAAGCCGAAAGCCTGACCGACGCCGTCAACGCCGCCCTTGAGTTGGATAGCGATTTGCTGGATGCCGAAGAGCTTACACAAATCCAACAAGACATCGCCGATTTGCAAGGTCGTCTGAAAAACGGCAACGCCGAAGACATCCGCGCCGCCGTCGCCAACCTCAGCCGCAGCACCGACAACTTCGCCGCCAAACGCATGAACCGCAACATCCAACGTGCGCTGACAGGGCAAAGTGTGGACGATATTTGATGGCAAACAGTTTCAGACGACCTCGAAAGACACAAAGGTCGTCTGAAAAAATTCAAACACTATTTTTCAGACGACCCCATCCTATGCAAAACCCTTCCATCCCCCAAGACTGGAACGTTTATTTCAGCCGCATTGGCGACGCACCCGCCGCCTTACGCATCAACCTTGCCTTAATCGAAGTCGCGCCGCTGGCAGAGTATCCGCAGCATGTGCGCGTCAGTATGAAATTGGAACAAACCAACGAACACGGCTTCCCGACGCCCGAAGAAAGCGAAGCGGTTTACGACCTCGAAGACCAAATCGACCGACTGGCGGGCAACGACAACATTCCCGCAGGCATAGTCACCACAAACGGCGCGGCAAATTGGCATTTTTACAGCCGCGATGCCGAAACCTTCGCCCAAGCCTGCCGTACCTTGCTGACACAAAACGACCGCGTTTGCGACATCACAATCAGCGAAGATGCCGAATGGTCGTTTTATCAAGAATTCCTGTATCCGGACAGCTACGAGTTGCAAGCTATCCGCAACGAGCAGGTTTTACGCCGTTTCCGACAAGACGGCGACCGCCTCGATAAGCCCCGCCCCATCGACCACTGGCTGTTTTTCCACACAGAAGCAGACCTGAATGCAGCAGCCGCCAAAGTCGGCACATTAGGCTATACCGTCAGCGACAGCGGCCGCATCGAGCAGGAAGAAGACCACCCGAGCTACCGTCTGCAACTTTCCAAAAACGCCCCGCTCACCGACATCGACAACGACACATGGGAGTTGATCGATATCGCCCAAGAAAACAACGGCGACTACGACGGCTGGGGCAGCATATTAGTCCAATAAAGCATCAGGTCGTCTGAAAACACACCGGCAGCCCCGTTCAGACGACCCGCATCCACTTTGACCTTAGGAGAATCCCATGAGCGAATCCATTGTTTACGGTATCGATCAGGAAAATGAACTCATGAACCGCGCCTTCGAACAGGCACGTTCCACATTCAAATATTTCTGGCGCGAGCTGTATTGGGAAAACCGCCGCATCATACCCGCCTTGGATTTTGCCATGGTCAAAGTACCTTTTTTCCAAGACAGCGAAGACGGCGAAATTTGCGAACATATGTGGATAAACGACATCTACTTCGACGGCCTCCACATTTTCGGCACGCTGGTCAACGAACCCAACGACCTGACCAATGTAGAACAAGGCGAAAGCGTTTGCGTTCCGGTTGACGATATCAGCGACTGGATGTTCCTGTGTAACGGCATCCCCTACGGCGGCTTCACCGTACAGGCAGTCCGCATCCAAATGACGCCGCAAGAGCGCGCAGAACACGATGCTGCATGGGGAATCGACTTTGGCGATCCCGAAGAAGTCTTGCTGGTTTACGAAGAAAAAGAACACCCCGAAAATCTGGACGAACATCCGATGTGCCGAAACTGTCTGGACGACTTCCGCCAACAGCTGGCACAAAACCCGGATTACCTGCGCGAGCAAGACGAAGACGGCTACACACCGCTCCATCACGAAGCCATCGCAGGCAACGCGCCCCTGGTCAAAGCCATGCTCGAATTGGGTGCAGACCCGGCCGCCACCACGCAAGAAGGACTAACCGCCCTAGACTTTGCCCGCCTTATGGACTGGCAAAACGTCATCGAGATACTCGAACCACGCCACTAAACCATAGGTCGTCTGAAAAAAGAAAAGAAAAATGTCCGATCGATTTCAATTAATCATACCGACAATACTGAAATTCATTTGGGCCCTTGTTTGGCGGCTGACCGTCTCTATTTCGGTCGGAAAGACCGTATCTCATTTTTTACCACCCGAACACGAAACTTACACTCAAGGCAGCAAAATAAACGCCTTGTTTCAAATCGCCGTTCACCCAACTGATGACAGTAGTTGTGCAGTGAAACCATGGAATGAGTTCAATGCCGAGCGGGATAAAGTGTGTACGTACCTCCCTGATCAAAATGATTGCTACGTAAATTCGAAAATCACTTGCAATGTAAAACGCATCAGTACTGAAGAATACGAACTCATTTATACTGACCCCTTCTTCACAGAGGAAAGAACCAGTCATTACCGTATAACTGAAGGTCGTGTAGAACCCTTGTCTTTTACCTTAGACTCATCCTCACGCAGATGTGAAACAGGACTACTAGCCGGCATCTTCACCCTTCTTCTGACTTTAGTACCGCTACTTTACTACCCGTGGCGACGCCGTAGAAAAATTCAGGCAGCAGCCAAGAAAGCAAGAATGGTGGCACAACATAAAGACTGACCATACTCAATGCCGCACACCTTCTTGACCGACAAACAGTCATCAAGATATTTGAACCACCCGACTAAACAAAAGGTCGTCTGAAAACCAAGATACAATTTCAGACGACCTTCAGGCTACCGAACATGAGACTCTGGCACCAAACCCTCATCCCCCTGCTCCCCCGCGCCCAGCTTTTAGGGCAACACCGCGAATGCGCCGCCTTACGCGGAGCAGGCTGGGGCAGGCCGCACGCGACGGTAAACTACGTTTTCACCCATTCGTCTGACAAACTCTATCTGTATCACGCGCTGATTATGGAAGAAATGGAAAAACGCGGCTACAAACTCGATCCGTTGTGGAAAGACCCGCTGTACCGCGGCAAAGCGGTTGAGCGGTTGCCCCTTATCCCGCACACGATATCGAAGCCGCCGATTCGCCGATTTACCCCGAACACGATGATGCTTATCTGGACGAATGTCTGGAAAATTTAAAAAACAAAGGCATCGTGTTATAAACGGTTTCAGACGACCCTTTCATCACAAAAGGTCGTCTGAAATATAGTAGATTAACTTTAAACCAGTACGGCGTTGCCTCGCCTTAGCTCAAAGAGAACGATTCTCTAAGGTGCTGAAGCACCAAGTGAATCGGTTCCTTACTATTTGTACTGTCTGCGGCTTCGTCGCCTTGTCCTGATTTAAATTTAATCCACTATAATGACCAACCCAGCACGAGCAAACCATGAACAAACTTACAAATCTCCCGTTCAAGGAAAAAATCAACGAACTCAATGAAAATCTCATTGCTTTTGCAGAACCGGAAACTGTATTCTGTGAAAAACAGCCATGGCTAAAAAATCATTTCCTACCCATGATGAGTATAGATTTGGGAGAATTTAAAACAGAATGGAGTGGCACAATCGTCCATCTTATCAACCCAATCGAACCTTATGAATACTATATAGGTGGCTTCACACCTGCTTACCACAATGAATTTATTGGTGAAAACTGGTTGGCTTTCCGTTTGACAGACGATAACAAATATGAATTTTTGGGAGAAGAAGGCTATTTCACCCGCAGTCCTCAATACAGAGAGAACTTAAAACAAATACTTTGCGCCGATTTCGATCCCAATGCTTTTGAAAACAAAGACATTCTGGAAAAGCGTAAAGAAGAGTTTTATCAAGAAGCACTGAAGTATTTCGATGAATCTGTTCAAATCTATCAAAAGAACAAATCAGATTTTGAAAAACGAGAGGGACTGTACGGCGACGAGCCTTACGACAATGCCTATTCTGGTCTATATCTTGATAGATTAGGCGGAGTGATTAAAGGTGGAAATTGGGTAGATACTAGTCCCATTCCTCCCGCCTTCACTCTAAAAGAAGACAAGGATTGGAACGTATTCATAGAACACCAGGGTAATCCTTTCTACCATATTGCCTCATGCTCAGGATATGGATACTCCAACGGAGCAGATGACGTAATTCTGCTCTACGAACCCGTCAGCCGGATTGCATTATTTACATTCGAATGGACATAGAACACAGACTATTGTTAAACCCCACCATTATCAAACCACTCATTACAAGAGACAATAAAAATGCCCAAAATCACCGTACTCCCACACGCCGTATTATGTCCCGAAGGCGCAGTCATTGAAGACGCGCCCGAAGGCAAAACCGTCCTTGACGTACTGCTCGACCACGACATCGAAGTCGATCACGCCTGTGAAAAATCTTGCGCCTGCACTACTTGCCACGTCATCATCCGCAAAGGCTTCGACAGCTTGGAAGAGCCGAGCGAGCTGGAAGAAGACCTGCTCGACCAGGCATGGGGCTTGGAAGCCGACTCGCGCCTGAGCTGTCAGGCGGTGGTTGCCGACGAAGACTTGGTGGTGGAAATCCCCAAATACACCATCAACCACGCGCGCGAAGATCATTGATGCAAAGAGGTCGTCTGAAACGGATACAGCAATGTTCAGACGACCCCTGCCAAATTTTGAGCAAACAAAAAGTCGTCTGAAACTGCCTTACCGACCGTTTTCAGACGACCTTCCTTCAAATCGCTGCCAAATCGTTTATTTGGAACGTGGAACGACAAACCTTAAGCGGGATACTTTCATCGAAGCGACGGTTTGCGCAACAGGGTAATTTTCCACTCTGCCTTTAGCGTTCAGCATACTGAGGCTGCTGCCATGACGGGTAATGATACTCTTAGGTTCGGGCTTCGGTGCCGGTTCGTTTTTTGTTGCGGTTGTGACGGATTTTGGCGGCTCGGGGACATATCCCGCCAAGCCGAAGCGTTTGATGATTTCGTTTGCGGCATCCATATAACGCTGTTTTGCTTCTTCGTTCTCCACCGCCATATCGTCAAGCGCCACAGACACGTCGTTTCCGCAGCCGACAATGCGTTCCGCAATACGCGAATACACCATCCAGCGTTTCAAACGCAAAGCGCCCGCATCTTCGTCCGGAGCGGCAGCATCCAAAGCAATCATGCCGTAACGCTTGCCATAACGGAGGCGCAAGGAAAGACGCTTCAGCCCTTCGCTATCATCCAACATCTGATAAAGCTCGCGGATAAGCAGCAGCAGGCGGTCGAACACCCCCGCTTTGGCAAGATAATTAGGATCATCGGAGGCGAGCGCGTAAATAAGTTTGGATAATTTGGCATTGAGTGCGTTGTTCATCGATTTTCCTGTTATTCATACTATAATGGATTTCTTTAAGAACCATTCCAAATGATTTGGTTGCATGACAAAGTGTAAATTTTCCTTAGTGAAAGTCAGAAAAATGTATTAACGTACGCCTTGAAAATATTACATAGGAAAATACCATATGCGATTTCAGACGCATTAATCATTGCCGACACGAATTTTCCCCAAAGCATTAAAACCTAAACAAGCCATCCCGAATCAACCCATTCGGACACTCCAAAAGGAACGACATCATGAAATGGACAGACACCCAACGCATCGCTGAGGAACTCTACGACCTGCACGGCGACAGCATCGACCCGAAAACCGTTCGCTTCACCCAACTGCGCGACCTGATTATGGCGCTGCCCGACTTCGACGACGATCCCGCACGCTGCGGCGAACGCATCCTCGAAGCCGTACAACAGGCATGGATTGAAGAGGCTGAGTGAGGCAACATCATTTGCAAGCTAAAAACCAAGACGTCGTCTGAAAATTTTTCAGACGACGTTTGAATGGGTTGATAGCCAACTCAAGCACAAAACATCTATTGCTTTTGCTTTACCAACAAGAATACAAGCCATTGAAATCCATTTAATTTCAAAGTATTCCCACACATCAGAATATGTATTTTCTCCCCGGCTTGCCCTCATATGAATAGAGGCAAACATAATGGCAACCATATTAAAATAATTCATAAACTTTCTGAAAATTTTGAATTTGACTCATACACAAGGCAAATTTATCATACAAGCCTGAAAACGTTTAAAAAAGACAACCGAGGTACACAGCCAATGAGTTACGCAAAAGAAATCAATGCGTTAAACAACAGCCTTTCCGACTTGAAAGGCGACATCAACGTTTCGTTCGAATTTTTCCCGCCGAAAAACGAACAAATGGAAACCATGCTGTGGGACTCCATCCATCGCCTGCAAACCCTGCATCCCAAATTCGTCTCCGTAACCTACGGCGCAAACTCCGGCGAACGCGACCGTACGCACAGCATCGTCAAACGCATCCAACAGGAAACCGGCTTGGAAGCCGCGCCGCACCTGACCGGCATCGACGCCTCTCCCGACGAATTGCGCCAAATCGCCAAAGACTATTGGGACAGCGGCATCCGCCGTATTGTCGCCCTGCGCGGCGACGAGCCGCCCGGCTATGAGAAAAAACCGTTTTACGCCGAAGACCTGGTCAAACTCCTGCGCTCCGTCGCCGACTTCGACATCTCCGTAGCGGCATACCCTGAAGTGCATCCCGAAGCGAAATCCGCACAAGCCGACCTGATCAATCTGAAGCGCAAAATCGATGCGGGCGCAAACCACGTCATCACCCAATTCTTCTTTGATGTAGAACGCTACCTGCGCTTCCGCGACCGCTGCGTAATGCTGGGCATCGACGTCGAAATCGTTCCCGGCATCCTGCCTGTCACCAACTTCAAGCAACTCGGCAAAATGGCACAAGTAACCAACGTCAAAATCCCGAAATGGCTGTCGCAAATGTATGAAGGTTTGGACAACGACCAAGCAACGCGCAATCTGGTGGCGGCAAGTATCGCCATCGACATGGTCAAAGTCCTGTCCCGCGAAGGCGTGAAAGATTTCCACTTCTACACGCTCAACCGCAGCGAGCTGACTTACGCCATCTGCCATATTTTAGGCGTGCGTCCTTAAAGCCGAAAACGGTTTCAGACGACCTCAGGGGTCGTCTGAAAAACAAAACGCCGCCCCATCCGCTCTATTCTGATTTACAATACCGACCGATTCGGATTGAACCGGTCCTTACAAAATCCAACTGGAGAGTTCAACATGACAACATTACATTTCTCAGGCTTCCCGCGTGTCGGCGCCTTCCGTGAATTGAAATTCGCCCAAGAAAAATACTGGCGCAAAGAAATCAGCGAACAAGAGCTGCTCGACGTCGCCGAAGACCTGCGCGAAAAAAACTGGAAACACCAAGCCGCCGCCAACGCCGATTTCGTTGCCGTAGGCGATTTCACTTTCTACGACCACATCCTCGACCTGCAAGTCGCTACCGGCGCGATTCCCGCCCGTTTCGGCTTCGACAGCCAAAACCTGTCTTTGGAACAATTCTTCCAACTGGCGCGCGGCAACAAAGACCAATTCGCCATCGAAATGACCAAATGGTTCGACACCAACTATCACTACTTGGTGCCTGAATTCCATGCCGATACCGAATTCAAAGCAAACGCCAAACACTACGTTCAACAACTGAAAGAAGCCCAAGCTCTCGGTCTGAAAGCCAAACCGACCATCGTCGGCCCGCTGACCTTCCTGTGGGTCGGTAAAGAAAAAGGCGCAGTCGAATTCAACCGCCTGAGCCTGTTACAAAAACTGCTGCCCGTTTACGTTGAAATCCTGAACGCTTTGGTTGAAGCCGGTGCCGAATGGATTCAAATCGACGAGCCTGCTTTGGCTGTTGACCTGCCTAAAGAATGGGTGGAAGCCTACAAAGACGTTTACGCCACTTTAAGCAAAGTAAACGCCAAAATCCTGTTGAGCACTTACTTCGGTTCTGTTGCCGAACACGCCGCATTGTTGAAAGCCCTGCCCGTTGACGGCCTGCACATCGACTTGGTACGCGCTCCCGAACAACTGGACGCATTTGCCGACTACGACAAAGTCCTATCTGCCGGCGTTATCGACGGCCGCAACATCTGGCGCGCCAACCTGAACAAAGTTTTGGAAACTGTCGAGCCTCTGAAAGCCAAACTGGGCGAGCGTTTGTGGATTTCCAGCTCTTGCTCGCTGTTGCACACCCCATTTGACTTGTCAGTTGAAGAAAAACTGAAAGCCAACAAACCCGACCTGTACTCTTGGTTGGCATTTACCCTGCAAAAAACCCAAGAATTGCGCGTTCTGAAAGCCGCATTGAACGAAGGTCGCGATTCCGTTGCCGAAGAACTCGCCGCCAGCCAAGCTGCCGCCGATTCGCGCGCCAACAGCAGCGAAATCCACCGCGCAGACGTCGCCAAACGCCTTGCCGACCTGCCTGCCAACGCAAACCAACGCAAATCACCGTTTGCCGACCGCATCAAAGCGCAACAAGCATGGTTGAACCTGCCCCTGCTGCCGACGACCAACATCGGTTCTTTCCCTCAAACCACCGAAATCCGCCAAGCACGCGCAGCCTTCAAAAAAGGCGAACTGTCTGCCGCCGATTACGAAGCCGCGATGAAAAAAGAAATCGCCTTGGTGGTTGAAGAGCAAGAAAAACTGGACTTGGACGTACTGGTACACGGCGAAGCCGAGCGTAACGACATGGTCGAATACTTCGGCGAATTGTTGAGCGGTTTCGCGTTCACCCAATACGGCTGGGTACAAAGCTACGGTTCACGCTGCGTGAAACCACCGATTATCTTCGGTGATGTAAGCCGCCCAGAAGCCATGACTGTCGCTTGGTCTACTTACGCACAAAGCCTGACCAAACGCCCGATGAAAGGCATGTTGACCGGCCCCGTAACCATTCTGCAATGGTCTTTCGTCCGCAATGACATTCCACGCTCTACCGTGTGCAAACAAATCGCACTGGCTCTGAACGACGAAGTATTGGATCTGGAAAAAGCAGGCATCAAAGTCATCCAAATCGACGAACCTGCCATCCGTGAAGGCCTGCCTTTGAAACGCGCCGATTGGGATGCCTACCTGAACTGGGCCGGCGAATCTTTCCGCCTGTCCTCCAGCGGTTGCGAAGACAGCACACAAATCCACACCCATATGTGCTACTCCGAGTTCAACGACATCCTGCCCGCCATCGCAGCTATGGACGCCGACGTCATCACTATCGAGACTTCACGTTCCGACATGGAACTCTTGACCGCGTTCGGCGAATTCAAATACCCGAACGACATCGGCCCGGGCGTTTACGACATCCACAGCCCGCGCGTACCGACAGAAGCCGAAGTGGAACACCTGTTGCGCAAAGCCATCGAAGTCGTACCGGTTGAACGCCTGTGGGTGAACCCGGACTGCGGTCTGAAAACACGCGGTTGGAAAGAAACTCTGGAACAACTCCAAGTGATGATGAACGTTACCCACAAACTGCGTGCCGAATTGGCAAAATAAGTTTGAACTAGCGTAATCAAAAGGTCGTCTGAAAATTTTCAGACGACCTTTTTACCAACTTGATATTTCATTTTCCTATCGAACTGAACCGCCATAGCCTATCCTCCTATTGTCTTCCCCAATAATCTTTTATGACTAATGGGCAAAATAATTTATTTGGGGTATAATTACACGCAACTAAATTAAAAACAGCGGCTAACTGTATCTACTCACAAACAGCAAAATCCGCATATATCAAACAACACATTACTGCAACAAACAATAAGGATGCACACTATGGGAATCATCAGTCTTATCTTCATCGCCGTAATACTGACCGTTTTACTGCTCAACTTCAAACAAAAATTAGACCGCTGCAAAAAAGATTATCAAGAATCTTTTGTCGCACTCCGTATCGCCCTAGCGTGCCGCCATCAAGCAGTCAGACATGTTTTGGATGCTTCAAAAATTTACCTTGGACGTGAAGACGACAATGTCGACAGCAATTTATTGTCCTCATGTGGCGATGCCGAAGCCGTATTGACCCAAGCATCCAAATCATTTTCACCGGAATCTCTTTCTCGCTTGTGCAACGCGGAAGCAAGCTTGAACAATTCACTCCGCGCCCTGCAAGAAGTTTTAGAAAAAAGCCTGAAACAACGTCCCGATCAAGGTCTGAAAAGTCAGCTTGAAATGCTGGATGCCGCCGAAACCGATGTTGTATCTGCGCGACGCGCCTACAATCGATCTGCAGAACGCTACAACCGCATGTTGAGAAAAACCATGAGCGGACTGGTTGCCAAAGTATTAGGTTATCACGCAAAAGCCAGCCTGATTAAATTTGAGGACAACAGCGTTCCGCAAATGAGCAAACACTTGATGGTTTGATAAGCGTGGCGCAAATAGATCAGGATGTGACGTTGTAATCTGGTCGCAATCTGAATGTCACAAGCCATAGAAATAGCACGGAATTCATCCATTCTGTGCTTTACTATTTTCAAAAATCATTGCCTTTGGACCAAGTTACAATAACAAAGTATAGTGGATTAAATTTAAATCAGGACAAGGCGACGAAGCCACAGACAGTACAGATAGTACGGCAAGGCGAGGCAACGCCGTACTGGTTTAAAGTTAATCCACTATAAAGTAGCAGGAAGTAAACCAACTCCACTACAACCATGATTCAAAATAAACAAAAGGTCGTCTGAACTTTAAAAGTTTTCAGACGACCTTTTTGTTTATCAAATCCCATAAGTTTCAAATGAATGCGAGATCGTTCATTTTTAACCTGTTGGTTTTTCAATATCTCCTATCCTCAAATGGAAAAACTATCCCAATCCTTTTCTTGAGAAAACAGGAAAATATTAATCAAATTATTGCTTTTTCAAACCCTTGGCTTTAACGGTGGCAATTGTACCGTCGATACCTTTTTGCTTAATCAACTCATTGAATTGATTGCGGTACACCGTTACCAAGCTTGTGCCATCCAAACGGAAATTGTAGATTTTATAAGCAGAACCTACCCGATAAAGCTGATACGCCACTTCGTATTTCTTACCGCTTTTCGTTTGAATCTCCGAGAACACATCAAACTTATTGCCGTTTTCAGTCATTTTAGGCAGCAATTTAACCTTCGCATCGGCAGCGCCCACCAAAGCAGAATGGGAATACATTGAAACCACCATCTCTTTGAATGCCTGAATAAAATCTGTTTTCTGCTGTGCTGAGAAATTGCGCCAAGGCGCGCCGACTGCTAAAGCGGAAATGCGTTCATAATCCAAATAACGGTCGGCATACTGCTGTATTTGTTTGACACGCTGCGGCTCACTCAAGGAAGTATTGCGCGCAATTTTCAAAACAGTATCGATATTTTGCTGCATTTGCTCTTGCGCCGGATGCGCAGCGGCAACATACGGGGCGGCAAGCACCATAGGTGCAGCCAGTATAAAAGCGGATAAATAGGAAGCCATATACGTACCTATTTCTAAATGTTTTAAAGGGTAATTGTAAAACTTTATATTTTAGAAATATTTAACGTAATGTAAAACCAAGAAAGGCAGGTAAAGAAGGCAGGAACAGCCTACATCCGACTCAACTCCCTTTGCAGGGCTTGGATATTTTGCTGGCGGTCGAGTACCGCGCCTTGCAGGCTGTTGATTTCCTGTTGGTTGACATGACCGCCTTTGGCTACACGGGCTTGCGCCAGAGATTTTTGCGCTTCGCCCAGCGCTTTACGCTCGTTGCTCAACTCTGTTTCCAAAATCGAACGGCGGCTAGCACTGCCGGAAGATTTGGGCGCAGGCGTTGCTGCGACTTCAGGAGCCGGACGGATGGGTGCGGGCGCGGAGTTGGCCTTAGCGGTATTTTTAGGTGCAGGTTTTGCGTTGCCGGCTCGTTTTGACGGAGCTTCGGCAGCAGGCTCGGGCATTTCCAAAGCGGGAGCATCGTAGCGCGTGCTGCTGTATTTGCCGATGGTCGGTAAATCTGCCGAATGGCAGTTTCCGGATGGGCGAGAAGTATAGACAACTTCGCCGTTGACTGTGCAGGTATAGATTTTAGAGGAAGCTTGTGCGCCTGATGCGGCGGCAAACATCAGCAATGAAGCTGCCAATGCGTTAAATGATTGTTTCATGGTAAGGTCGTAATGTGAAATAAGTAATTGTTCGATAGATATTGCATTCAACTGTAATAGTATAACAATCCTAGCATATTCTCTCAAATAGGACGGCTGGCTTTTAAATTTCAAACTGTGCAAACCGTCTTATTCGTTATAGCGAAAACTGCTTCACTCGTTTTCAGACGACGTTTTTGCGGATTTATCCGATTTTTTGGCGCGTGATTTGGAGTTTTTGCTCTTTGTCTCTTGCTCTTGCGCTTTTTCCCGCGATTTTTCTTTTGAACGCGCTTTCTTGGGCTTGGCTGCCTTTTCTTCGCTATCGCTGCTTAATTTGTTGATTTTCAGACGGTATGCGCCACCTTGGTGGCTGCTGATTTTGGGCAGGTCTGCACCTGTGCAGTTTCCCGATGGTTCGGATGTGTAGGTTTTGCTGCTACCGGAATGGCAACTGAAGACGGCTGCTGCGGTGTGGAGGGATAAGCCCAAAATGAGGGAGGATGCGACGATAAGTGCTCCTTGCTTGATTCGTGAACGCATGTGTTTTCCGTAGTTTGAGTTTTCAGACGACCTATTTTTGTTTTTATAGTGGATTAACTTTAAACCAGTACGGCGTTGCCTCACCTTAGCTCAAAGAGAACGTTTCTCTAAGGTGCTGAAGCACCAAGTGAATCGGTTCCGTACTATCTGTACTGTCTGCGGCTTCGTCGCCTTGTCCTGATTTAAATTTAATCCACTATATACAGTCCGACAGTCTGAAATGACCATGCCGAACTGTATTTTTGGCGGCTTCTGAAGGCAAGTACGGAAACCCTCGCTGCGAAGTATTTATAGTTGTGTAAATTCTGCGTCGATTTCCGTCAGGATTTGCTCTAGCTCTTCCTGCCACAAAAGCCAGTTTTCTTCTATTTGTGTTAATTTTACTTTAATTTCTGTTAATTGTGCGAGGGTTTGTTGTAATTTTGTTTTATTTTCGTCCGAATAGGCTTCCTCTTGTGCCAAAAATGTTTCACATGCCGTTTGAATTTCGGAAAGCTGCGCCATTTCTTTTTCGGCTTTATCGATTTTCTGCTGTACCGGCTTGCCGCGTCGGGCTTTTTCTTGACGGATTTGTGCTTCGATACGCTTGGTGTCTTTGCGGTTTTGGCTTTGTGCGGAAACAGCAGGCGCGGTTGTGGCGTTTTCCTGAGCCAACCGCCATTGACGATAATCGTTTAAATCGCCGTCAAAGTTTTTCAGACGACCTTTGTCAATCAGGAGGAAGCTGTCGGTAGTGGCTTCAAGCAGGCTGCGGTCGTGCGATACGACGATTAAGGCACCTTGGAAACTTTGCAGCGCGAGCGTCAGGGCGTGGCGCATATCCAAGTCCAAATGGTTGGTCGGCTCGTCAAGCAGCAGCAAATTCGGTTTTTGCCAGATAATCATTGCGAGGGCGAGACGGGCTTTTTCTCCGCCGGAAAAAGGTTCGGTTTTCTGCAACGCCATGTCGCCGACAAAGTTGAAGCCGCCGAGGAAATTTCGGATTTCTTGTTCGCGCACTTCGGGAGAAAGCTGCTGAATGTGCCAAACAGGGCTTTGGTCGGCGCGGATGGTGTCGAGCTGGTGCTGGGCAAAATAGCCGATATTGAGTTTTTCGGAACGAACGATGCTGCCGGAGAGTAAATCGATTTTGCCCGCCAAGGCTTTGATAAACGTAGATTTACCGCTGCCGTTGACACCCAATAGCCCATAACGTGCGCCGCTTTCCAGCGACAGGGTAATGTCGTGCAAGACGGTTTTGCCTTCGTAACCCAAATCAGCGTGTTCCAGATTCAGCAAAGGATTGGGCAGATGGTCGGGATTGTAAAACTCAAAGGAAAACTCGCTGTCCAGATGCGCGGGAGCGATGCGCTCGAGCTTCGCCAATGCCTTCATACGGCTTTGCGCTTGAACGGCTTTGGTGGCTTTGGCTTTGAAGCGGTCGATAAAGGATTGCAGATGTTTGATTTGCGCATGCTGTTTGACATAGGCGGCTTGTTGTTGCGCCAAACGTTGCGCGCGTTCGTTTTGGTAAAAATCGTAATTGCCGCCGTATTGCGTGAGCTTTTGCTGGGACAATTCGATGGTTTGGGTGGTGGCCGCATTGAGGAAATCACGGTCGTGGGAAATGATGATTTGCGTGCAGGGTAAAGAGGCGAGGTGGTTTTCCAGCCACAATACGGTTTCCAAATCCAAGTGGTTGGTAGGTTCGTCAAGTAAGAGCAAATCGGCGCGGCAAATCAAGGCTTGCGCAAGATTCAGGCGCATACGCCAGCCGCCGGAAAAGGATTTGACAGGAAGGCTGTGTTCTTCTTGCGAAAAACCCAGCCCGTTCAACAATTTCGCCGCGCGGGCCGGCGCGGTATACGCGTCGATTTCTTCTAATTTGGCATGATATTCCGCCTGTTTCATGCCGTCATTTTGCGCTTCCGCCTGCGCCAAGGTCGTCTGAAAAGCCTGCAACTCGGCATCGCCCTGCAAAACGTAGTCCAACGCGGAGATGTCCAAGTCCGGCGTTTCTTGGGAAACGGAAGCCATCCGCCAATTTTTCGGAATCGAGATATTGCCGCCATCCTGAGTGATTTCACCCTTGATTAAGGCAAACAGGCTGGATTTTCCTGTCCCGTTTTTGCCGATCAAACCGACGCGCTGACCGGGATTGACGGTGGCGTTGGCTTTGTCGAGCAGGACTTTCAAACCGCGTTGCAGGGTGAGGTTCTTGATTTCAATCATGATGGTAAGGGATGGGCGGAAAAATGGGAAAGGCGGTATTTTATAGTGAAAACAGCATTATGTCGCCGTTCGTTGGTGCCGTTGCATTTCAACGTGAATCCATGATGGAAAAAGGTCGTCTGAAAACGGCAGAAGCTTTAGCGAAACCCGCTGTACTCGTTTTCAGACGACCTTTTGATCGAATGAAACGGTTTAATTTTGATAATCTGCCGAATCTTTACGGATTTGCCGCAGGAATTTCCGCGTCCGTTCATGTTTGGGGTGTTCGAACAATTCTTTCGGACTGCCCTGCTCTACAATGACGCCGCCGTCCATGACGACGACGGTAGTAGCGACCTCCAGCGCAAACTTGATTTCGTGGGTAACGACGACCATCGTCCAACCTTCCTGCGCCAATTCTTTCATGGCGTTCAATACGTCTTGCACCAATTCGGGATCCAGCGCGGAAGTGGGTTCGTCGAATAACATCAGCTCGGGCTGAATTGCTAATGCGCGGGCGATGCCGACGCGTTGTTGCTGACCGCCGGAAAGCTGGTAGGGATAAAGGTCAACCTTATCGCCCAAGCCGACTTTTTCCAGCAATTTCAAAGCTTCTTCGCGTGCTTGTGCGGCAGGTTTGCCCTGTACGGCAACCGGACCTTCCATCACGTTTTCCAACGCGGTTTTGTGCGGAAAGAGGT
Source organism: Neisseria sp. Marseille-Q2251 (assembly GCF_940793045.1). Taxonomy (NCBI): domain Bacteria; kingdom Pseudomonadati; phylum Pseudomonadota; class Betaproteobacteria; order Neisseriales; family Neisseriaceae; genus Neisseria; species Neisseria sp. Marseille-Q2251. The sequence goes on along the minus strand of NZ_CALNWV010000006.1, from coordinate 21,615 downwards.
TGTATTGTTGGAACACCATGCCGGATTTTCGGCGCAATGCCAAAATGTCGTGCTTTGTCGTTTTTTTAGAAAAATCGATTTTCAGCGGTTGCTCGTTGTCAAACTCGATTTGTCCGTCTTCAGGCATTTCCAGCGCGTTTAAACAGCGCAGAAACGTCGTTTTCCCCGAGCCGGAAGGTCCGAGGATGACTACCACCTGCCCTTTGCCCACATCCAAATCGATGCCGCGCAAAATGGTGTTTTCGCCGAAGGTTTTGCGGATATTGCGGATTTTAATCATGGCTTCCCCTTATTTGGCGACATAGCGGTCGAAGCGTTTTTCCAGGCGCACCTGAATCAGGAACAGAACCTTGCAGAAACACCAATAAACCAAAGCGGCTTCGATATAGACGGGTAGGAAGTCGTAGGTACGGTTTGCCGTTTCCTGCGCGACGCGGAACAATTCCGTTACCGTCACCACTGCTGCGAGCGAGGTGTTTTTGAACAAGCCGATAAACTCGTTGCTCAAAGGCGGCACGGCAACTCGGAATGCCTGCGGCGCGACGATGCGGCGAAAAGTCTGCATATAGGTCATGCCGATGGAGAAACCCGCCTCCCACTGCCCTTTCGGCACGGACAAAATCGCCGCACGGATGGTTTCGGAAGCATATGCGCCGACATTGAGCGAGAAGCCGATGATGGCGGCGGGAATCGGATCGATGAAAATACCGACGGACGGCAGCCCGTAAAACACAATCACAAGCTGCACCAACAGCGGCGTCCCCCTGATGATGGAAATATAAGTTTCCACCAGCTTCAGCAGGATTTTCCGCACGATGCCGCCCGAAGGCATAATCCGCACCAAAGCCACGGCAATGGCAATCACCATCCCGATCAGGAACGACGCCACTGCCAGCGGCAGCGAGACCATAAAACCGGCTTTTACCATAGGCAAAAACGCGCTGACAATCATATCGGCGCGTGTTTCCGTCATAAACGGCAGCGAAGCAAGAAAATTATTTAACACTGATGTCTTTTCCGAAGAATTGTTCGCCCAGTTTTTTCAGCGTGCCGTCGGCTTTCAGCTCGTTGATTGCCGTGCTGAATTTCGCCACGACTTCGTCATTGCCTTTATTGACAATCAAGCCGGAACCGACTTTTTCATCAGCAGGCGCAGACCAAACGATTTTCACGCCCGCATTCGGGTTTTTCTTCAGATAGTCCAAAACCGCCAATTCATCGTTCAGAGTCGCATCGGCGCGTTTTTGTTCAATCAGGGTCAGCGATTGCGCCAAACCGTCCACTGCCACAAGCTCCGCACCCGCAGCTTTGGCTTTTTCGCCGTAGTTGCTGGTCAGGGATTGCGCTGTTTTGACGCCTTTTATGTCATCAATAGATTTGATGTTGCTGTCGTTGCGCGCAACCAAAACCGCACCGCTCCAGCTGTAAGGTTCGGATTTGTCGAATGTCGCTTGGCGTTCGGGACTGGTCAAACCGACTTGGTTTGCCACCACGTCGAAACGTCCCGCCTTCAAACCCGCCATCATCGAATCCCATTGCGTTTCTTTAAATTCGACTTTCACGCCCAGTTTGTCCGCAACTGCGCGAGTAACTTCCACATCGTAACCGGTCAGCTTGCCGTCTTTGTCGTGGTAGGTAAACGGCGCGTAAGTGCCTTCGGTACCGACGGTAATCGTCCCTTTATTGTTGATGCGCTCGATTAAAGAACCGGAAGCGCCGGCAGATTGAGCGGGAGCAGAAGAAGACGCGCTACCGCCCTCTCCGCCGCAGGCCGCCAAAACCAATGCGGTCATACCGCCGAGTACGAATTTTTTCAACATAATCTTCTCCTGAAGAAAAAGTGTGCAAGGGCAGCATTCTAAGTGAAATTACGGCAAACACAAAGAATACTTTTTTATATTGCTTATTCCGAAACGGATAAAGGAAGCCGTAAAACCCCCATCCATCAAGTAAAGGTCGTCTGAAAAAAGTCTTAATACCCCCTTTTCCGCTTTCAGACGACCCTCTGCATCATTCGTATTACACGGCGGCTTGGCATTCGCAACGATGATGCTGCGTTCAGATTCAAAGGGAACATTGTCCCATCTTATTTAAGATTCGCACCTTGACTTAACACGCAGAGATGGCAAAAGGTCGTCTGAAAATTTTCAGACGACCTTTTATCTTGAACCGCAGCTGATGCTTAAGCGCGTTTGCGGAATTCGCCGGTACGGGTATCGATTTCGACTTTGTCGCCGTTTTCGATGTAAGACATCACTTGGATTTCAGTGCCGCCGACCAGACGCGCGGTTTTCATCACTTTGCCGGAAGTATCGCCTTTAACGGCAGGCTCAGTGTATTCAACTTCGCGTACGATGATGGTAGGCAGTTCGACAGAAATGGGGTTGCCTTCGTAGAAGGTCACTTCGCATTGGTCTTCCATGCCGTCAACGATGAATTTCAACGCGTCGCCGATGTTGTCGGCTTCGATTTCGTATTGGTTGAATTCTTCGTCCATGAAGACGTACATAGGGTCGGCAAAGTAGCTGTAAGTACAGTTTTTGCGGGACAGGATGACGACGTCGAATTTGTCGTCGGCTTTGTAAATGGTTTCGGAAGCGGCACCGGTCAGCAGGTTTTTCAGTTTCATGCTGACTTTGGCGGAAGAGCGGCCGCCTTTGATGTATTCGGTTTTTTGAACGACCATAGGATCGTTGCCGACCATGAATACGTTGCCGGCGCGCAGTTCTTGTGCTGTTTTCATGTATTGTCCAATCAAATCGGTTGTAAATAAACGCGCTATTTTAGCGTATTTTTTTAAGCTTTGAAATAAAGGCGGCGAGTTTTTCGGGGGCGGAAGGCTGCTCGAAAAGATGACGGCTCCACTCCTCCGCGCCTTGCCGCCAGTCGTTTTGGTGTTGTTGCAGGATTTGCCAACATTCTAGGCGATGCGTTGCGGATAATGCCCCTCCGCCGTTGAGGTCGTCTGAAAGGCGGCGGTGTGCCGAGGCGGTTTCGGGCGTGTAGAAACCGTGTGCCTTATCCCAAAAGGCGTGGAGTTTGTCGAGATGGACATGCTCGTCTTGCGGGTAGATGTGCCAAAAGAAGGGTTTGCCGGCAAGCTGGGCGCGGACGAAACTGTCTTCGCCGCGTATCACGGCGCAGTCGGCGAGGTGCAACAGTTTGTCGAAGTCCTGTTGCGGCACGAAAGGGATTTTGACGAGGCGGACAGAGGTCGTCTGAAAAACATCGCCGTCGTTTTGCAGGGCGTTTTGCGGAATGACGCCGCTTTGTTTGAGGCTGTCGATGATTTGCGTACCCGCCAGCAGCAAGGTCAGCGGGCTGCCTGCCTGTTGCCACATGTCCAGCCATTTTGCCCAAACATCGCTCCAATAGCCGAAAATCAGCCATTCGGGGGCATTTTTTTCGGGCAACATCAGCCGCTCTCGCAAAGCTTTGGTATCGAAACGGACGGCATCGCGGTAATCGCGTTCGCGTATCAGCCCGCCGCTTTTTTCGCTGAAACCCATAAACCAAAAATATTTTTGAACGCCCTCCTGCGGCGAAGGCATCAGGTGCAGCCTCTCATTGCTGTCTTCCGCGCTCAAATACTCCCAATTCAGCCAAAGCGGCTTGTGTCGGCGGATGATGTGCAACACATTTTCGGGCAGATCGCAGGCGAAAGTTTCGATGACGACATCGGGAACGGGCGCAGTATCAATGTCTGCCGCTTCAGAATGCCAAGTGCGGACATGAATATCCTGATGAACGCAGGGAACGTCGGGCAAATCGGGACAAAGCGCACGCAAGGCGGACACATCGTCCGTCCACAAATGCACCTGCCAACCGAGTTCACGGTGCAAAACACGGGCAAGCCGCAAGGAAACGCCGATGTCGCCGAAATTGTCGATAACGTTGCAAAAAATCCAACAAACAGGGAAAGCGTGTGTATTCATAAAAGACTCGAGGTCGTCTGAAATCGGTTTCAAACGACCTTTTCAAAACTAAAACGCGCCGAAATAGTGGAACAAATACACAATCAGCAAAACGATTGGAATAAACAGCAGCATGGTTTGACGTTTCAAATCAAACTCTTGTTTAAGATGATGCTTGATGGTGTCGAAAAGGACGAATTTGAACAGAAACGTCGCTTCGCAAGCAAGGATGATGCCGTTGATTAAGTGTTGCGCCGCGTCTTCGGGCGGATTGACGGCGAAAACGGCAAGCGTCGCCAAGGGTATCAGGCAGACGGCAAGCCAGCGGATGATAAGCGGTTTGGACATGGTGTGTGATGGACAAAATAAGGATGATGGTAAAAGAGCAAGTCGGCAGTTTAATCGGGACGAAGGAGGATTTCAAACGGATGGGGAGGTCGTCTGAAAACCAATTTCGGCGAACCTGCCAAAGCCGTTTTCAGACGACCTCTTTATCCAATACGGACTTTTACAATGCCTGAAACGCCTGTACTGCCGCCCAAATGATTTCGGGCTGCTCTTTAATCGCTTCATGGGCTGCAAACGGCACATTCATCAGATGCACATCGGGCAATTCGGTTTTCAGTTCTGCCCAATCATCGAAGGCAAGCAGAAAATCGGCTTCTCCGCGTATTGCCAAGACATTAGCTGCGATTTCACGGACGCTTTCGTTGGGATAACCGCTTGCGCTTTCATCCAGCCACATGGCTTTCAATGCCGCAATCCATTTTTCGGCATCGGGTTCGGGATTGGCTGCCTGATAAGCGGCAAGCTGTTCCGACAGTTTTTCTTTTACAATATTAAGGTTCAGCGCTTCAAACATCGACCGTACGCGATTCAAGTGTTTTTGATGCCACTCTGCACCTACCGTGATGATTTTCTCAACATTTTCATCTTCCGCACCAAGACGGTAAGCAGTTATTCCTCCGTCGCTGAAACCGAACAGACTGTAATTTTCCACGCTTTCGTTGCGCAGGATTTGGCGCACATCATCGGCTGCTTGAGCATAGGTCAATGCGGTAGTGCCAAGCGTGGAGCGTCCGTGTCCGCGCGTATCGACGGCAATCACGCGGTAGTGTTGCAACAGGCACGGCAGCAACGGTTCAAAGTCGGCAATCGAGCCGAAACCGCCGTGAAGCAAGACCATGACGGAGGCGGCTTCCTTACCGCCGATTTGGTAGTGCAGGCTTGCACCTTGATGGTTAAAAAATTTGGACTGCATGGTTTACCTTTTCAATCTATCCGGAGTATCTGCATAGGAAACATCAAAAAGCTTTTGGATTCCAACACAGATATTGAACATTTGCAAAGGGTCGTCTGAAAACGGCTTAGGAGCTGTATCTCCGTTTTCAGACGACCTCTTTCTTTAAACTTTTGTGTTCTCGATCATCAGCCGATTCCTCAACCATCTGGCGGTAGGTGCGATTTCGCCTGCCAGCATACCGGCTTCCACGCCTGTCGAGTGTTTGATAACATCCGCCGCCGCGCCGTGCAGCCATACGCCGGCGCATGCGGCTTGGAACGGCGGGATGCCTTGCGCGAGCAGGCTGCCGATGATGCCACTTAAAACGTCGCCGCTGCCTGCGGTGGCAAGTCCGGCGTTGCCGCTTGGGTTGGTATAGACCGTGCCGTCGGGCGTAGCGACCAGTGTGCGGTGTCCTTTTAAGACGGTTACGGCTTGGAATGTTGCGCTGATGGTTTGGATGGCGGACATTCTATTTTGCTGAACGGCTTGGGTGGATGTACCGAGCAGGCGGGCGGCTTCGGCGGGATGTGGGGTCAGAACCAGATTGCTGCGTTTTTGTGCGGCTTCGCGGGTTTCGGGATGCGACCTTGCCAGCAAAGTCAGTGCGTCGGCATCGAGCAGCAGCGGCGCGTCCTGATTTTGCGTCAACACGGTATTTAAGATTGAGTCGGCAGTTTCGTCCAAACCCATGCCGCAGCCGACCGCCCATGCGCTGATGTCCTTGCGTTTCAGCAGGTCTTCGGCAGTCGCCAGCATGATTTCGGGGCGTTCGGGGATGACGGCGAAGGGCAAGGCGGTTTGATTGAAGCCCGCCCACACTTTGCCGCTGCCTTGATAAATCGCGGCGGTGGAAGCGAGAACAACGGCTCCGCTCATGCCCGATGCGCCGCCGACGACGGCGAGCGTGCCGTATGTTCCTTTGTGCGACTCCGCTTGGCGCGGGGTGAATACGTCGGGAAATTGCGAGGTCGTCTGAAAAAAATCGGGCGTGTCGGGGAGCTTATAGGACGGGTTCATCATCAATCTGCCTGAGTTTGGGATAAAATAGCGGATGCGTGGCGAAAAGAGGATGTCTTTTATCGACTGTTGTTTTCACGATTCTACCGCCCCGTATAGGAACACTACAACCGCACAACAAGGAATATTTAATGAAACAAAAAGTCAAAGTCTGGGATTTGCCAACGCGCCTGTTTCACTGGCTCTTGGTCTTGTCAGTCGGATTTATGTGGTACAGCGCGCAGGCAGGCGGCGGGATGCTGGTTTGGCACTTGCGCTGCGGGCTGCTGGTGGCGGGGCTGATTGTCTTCCGCCTGTGTTGGGGCTTGTGGGGCAGCGATACGGCGCGGTTTTCGCAATTCGTGCGCGGCCCGTCGTCCATCCGCCGCTACCTGCAAGGCAGCCTGACGGAAAACGAACAGCCCGGACACAACCCTTTGGGCGCGCTGATGGTCATTGCGCTGATTGCGGCGGTTTTGCTGCAAGCGACGACGGGCTTGTTTGCCGCCGATGAAAACACGTTTACCGACAGCGGCTATCTGAACCATCTGGTCAGCTCGGACACGGGCAGCCTGATGCGCAAAATCCACGTCAATTTCTTCAACCTGCTGGCGGCATTGGCAGGCTTACACATCGTTACGGTCTTGGCGTATAAGTTTTTGAAGAAAAAAGATTTGATCCGCCCGATGATCAGCGGCTACAAGTATATCGAGGGGCAAACCGTTGCCTTGAAATTTGCTTCCGCCGCCAAACTGATTGCCGCCTTAGTATTCACGGCTGCGGCGGTGGCTGCGATTTTGATGTCGAAATAAGAATTTGAACAAATAGAAAAAGGTCGTCTGAAACGGCAATTCCGTTTTCAGACGACCTTTTCTTTATGCCCTATCTTACAAATGCGGGTTCATCAGGTTTTCGGGTGACAGGATGCGGTCGAGTTCCGCTTCGCTCAAGAGGCCGCGTTCGAGTACGACTTCGCGCACGCCTTTGCCGGTTTGGGCGCAGATTTTGCCGACCAAATCGCCGTTTTCATGGCCGATATACGGGTTCAGGTAAGTGACCAGGCCGATGGAGTTGAACACATAGCGTTCGCAGATTTCGCGGTTGACGGTAATGCCTTTGACGCATTTTTCGGCGAGGTTTACCGCAGCGTTGCCCAAGAGGGAGATGGTTTCAAACATACATTGCGCGATGACCGGCTCCATCACGTTTAATTGCAACTGCCCCGCTTCGGCGGCGAAGGTAATGGTGGTGTCGTTGCCGATGACTTTGAAGCAGACTTGGTTGACCACTTCGGGAATCACGGGATTGACTTTGGCGGGCATAATCGACGAGCCTGCCTGCATTTCCGGCAGGTTAATCTCTTTCAAACCGGCGCGCGGGCCGGACGACAAGAGACGCAAGTCGTTACAGATTTTCGATAATTTCACCGCCGTGCGCTTCAATGCGCCGTGTACCATCACATACGCGCCGCAGTCGGAAGTCGCTTCAATCAGGTTTTCGGTCAATTTGCAATCCAAGCCGCTGACTTCGGACAATTTTCTCACCGCCAAAGCCGCGTAGCCTTTCGGCGTGTTCACGCCCGTGCCGATGGCGGTTGCGCCCAAGTTGACTTCCAACAACAGGGCGCGCGTGCGGTTCAGATTCAAAATCTCTTCTTCCAGCAACACTTGGAAAGACTGAAACTCCTGCCCCGCCGTCATCGGCACGGCATCTTGAAGCTGGGTGCGCCCCATTTTCAAAACATCTTTAAATTCATCGGCTTTGGCGGCAAACGCATCTTTCAACAACGCCAGTTTTTCCAGCAGTTCGCCGACGCTGTAATACACCGCCAGCCTGAAGCCGGTCGGATACGCATCGTTGGTGGACTGGCTGGCGTTCACATGGTCCATCGGGTTAACGATGTCGTAGCGGCCTTTTTCGTAGCCCAATATTTCCAAAGCAAGGTTGGCAATCACTTCGTTGGTGTTCATGTTGACCGAAGTTCCCGCGCCGCCCTGATACACGTCAGACGGGAATTGGTCGAGGCAGCGGCCGTTGAGCAACACTTCGTCGCAAGCCTTTTCGATGGCGGCGGCGATTTCGGGCTTCACTGCACCCAGTTCGCCGTTTGCCTGCGCGGTCGCTTTTTTCACCATCACCATGCTGCGGACAAACTGCGGCACGTCGGAAATTTTTTGATTGGAAATTTTAAAGTTTTCCACCGCGCGCAAAGTATGGATGCCCCAATACGCTTCGGCGGGGATTTCACGGTCGCCCAGCAAATCGTGTTCGATACGGACAGTCATTTCTCTTACCTTCTCATTCGTTTGTTTATAAAGTAATGTGCATATGCAGGCGGAACATTAGACCGTTTTGCATGGGTTGTCTAGCTGCAAACGCGCCGTTGTTATCAAAGTATAGTGGATTAACTTTAAACCAGTACGGCGTTGCCTCGCCTTAGCTCAAAGAGGACGATTCTCTAAGGTGCTGAAGCACCAAGTGAATCGGTTCCGTACTATCTGTACTGTCTGTGGCTTCGTCGCCTTGTCCTGATTTTTGTTAATCCACTATAGAAAAAACATTCTGCAAGACAAAAGGTCGTCTGAAACCTTTTTCAGACGACCTTTTACATACTTACATCCCGACCAGTCCCCGTATCTGCGGCCAGTAAAACAAACAGGCGATGGCGCAGACGGCGACACTGATGCCTGCGGCGTTGATGCTGCTGATTTTCTCTTTAAACGCCATTGCGCCAACCAGCGTTCCCAAGACGATGACGCCGATGTTCATGCCTGCGAAGACCAGCGTCGGGTTGTCTTTCATCATTTGGTGGGCGGTAATGTAGGTAACGATGTTGGCGAAGTTCAAGCCGCCCAAGATAATGCCTCCGATTACGCCTTCTTTCGTCCATTTGGTCGATTGGGAGAAAAGGTAGCCGAACATCAAAATACCGGCGAGACTGAAGGCGACCAAAAGATTGCCGGAAAACGCCGTGCCGCTTTTGGCGAGCTGTTTGAAGAGGATGTCGATGATGCCGTAGCCCGCCCAAACGCCTGCGAGCAACATGATTTGCATGCCCAATCCGCCTGATTTCTTGCCGCCGTCTGCTTTCCACAACAGGCAGAACAAAGCCACAAACGCCAAAGCGATACCTATCAGCCGCCCTTCGGTCAACGCTTCGCCAAAAATGACGAACGCGGAAATAATCGGCAAAATCAAAGACAAACGTTGCGCTGCATCAGACTTGACGATACCTGCCGCATCAACCGCCTTGCCCATAATCACAAACACCGAAGGCAGTAACACGCCCAGCGCGCCGAACAGCCACCAAGTCGGCAAAAAGGCTTTCGGGTTGCTCAAATCGGGTTTCAACACCCAAGCCGTCAACGCCACTGCGACGATGTAGTTCACCGCCACCGCCTGCGCGACGTCGATTTTGTTCTTACGCGCCAATTTGAGCAATACCGACACAGACACGCTGCACAGTATGCTTGCCAATAAATAAATCATGTTTTTCCTTTGATTGAATGTGTCGGATGCGTGGACAAATTTTCAGACGACTTTCTTGGTGTCCTGTTTTGATATTTAGTTTCCCGCAAACGACCCATACAAAAATTTCAGACGACCCCGGGATGCGAAGGTCGTCTGAAAACAAGGCGGGCGGTTGCGCTTAGAACCAAGTATCCAAAGACATACGCTTGTTGTCCGTCAGTCTGACGAAACCTGCCGCCAGACGGTAAGCAAACCAAACCGATACCAAAAACAGCAACACAGAGTCGATGCCGATAAACGCGGTGATTTTACTCAAAACAAACCCCGCCAGACCGCCCCAGAAGGTTTTAATCAGATAGTCTGCGTGGTTATTATAAACCGAGTCTCCCATATCGCCACGTTTTACATACGCCAAAACGATGCCGGCAACAGGCATCACCAAGGTCGCAAATGCCAAGGCAAACAAGGCATACATCGCCATCACATAAGTCCGGTCGCCGTCTTGGCGCGGCGCTTCCGCCGTATGCTCGCTACCGGTCTGCTGGCTGGCGGTCTGCCCGCTTCTACCGCTGAATTCACGGAGCGACTCGTCGTACCATGCCCGACGTTCGGGATCGACCAGCGTATCGTAAGCCTGACGGATTTCCTTAAAACGCTCTTCCGCGTCCGGATTTCCGGGATTACGATCGGGATGGTATTTCATTGCCGAATCGCGATAGGCTTTTCTGATTTCTGCAATGTCCGCATCCGCCGAAATGCCGAGAATTTCATAAAAATTACGGTTTTCCATATTAGGGTGTGCCTCTTTGGTTTGTGTTTGCCAAAGCCCGATACCGTGAAATCACGCCAACAGGCTGTTTGACAGAATGAAAACAGATATAAAATCAGGCATTGTGTTCTTTTTATAAAACCTTCAAATCTGCCCGAATCTGCGTTTCCCGACTTAAAACCGTTTTGCATCCCTTTAGACGGCGACCTGTACATCCTGCGGATTCAAAGCCCGCAAAGCCTGCGGACTGATACCGATGATAAATCCGCGTTTGCCGCCGTTGATATAAACTTTCTCCAAATCCCAAATACTTTTTTCAACATACACAGGCAACTGGGTTTTCATACCGAAAGGCGTCGTCCCGCCCACCAGATAGCCTGTCCATTTGTTTGCCTGTTTCGGATCGGCAGGCTCGATGTGTTTCATGCCCAAATCGCGCGCCAGATTGCGGGTGGAAATCTGCTTGTCGCCGTGCATCACGACAACCAGCCCTTTCTTCGCTTCGTTTTGCAGCACGATGGTTTTGATCACCTGATGCTCGTCCACGCCGAACAACTGTGCAAACTGCCCTGTCCCGCCGTGTTCCTCATAAACATAAATATAAGGCTCAAAATCAATTTTATGTGTACGCAGGAAACGGACGGCAGAAGTAACCGGATAATCGGTATTTTTGCTCATGATGCAGTTCCAATATTATTCAGACGACCTAAACTCAATATGACAATGACGCGTAAAAATAGTTTCCGCATCTTTTCAAAAACAGCCCGCCTGCTGTGGCAGACAATCAAGCTGAATGTTACCATAAGCCCCTGCACAATACCCGTCATCTTATTCCGACCCAATCGGAAAACCGAAATCCGACGACGGAACAAAATACCCCATGCGCCCCAACTTCAAGGAATATCAAATGAATATCCGATACCTCGGTACGACCGAACGCTACTCCGAAGCCGTCTGCGCGGGAGGATTCGTCTTCCTCTCCGGCATGGTTCCCGAAAATCCCGAAGCCGATGCCAAAGCCCAAACCGAAAACGTTTTGGCACAAATCGACCGCTGGCTTGAAGAATGCGACTCCAACAAAGCACACATCCTCGAAGCCACCATCTTCCTGACCGATATGAACGACTACGCCGCCATGAACGAAGCATGGGATGCTTGGACAGCCCCCGGCCGTGCCCCAGCCCGCGCCTGTATCGAAGCCAAACTCGCCAAACCGGAATGGGCGGTCGAAATCAAAGTATCCGCCGTGTGCAAGTGATTGGATTGAGCAAGGGGTCGTCTGAAAACCGCAGTCGATTTTTCAGACGACCTCTGTAACCAAAGAATCCGCAATACTGATACTATCAAAAACTAGAAATATTTAATTTTATTAGAAACAGATAGTTATCTGAAAAATATCCAGCAAACCCGCCTATATTCCAAAATAAAAGCGAAATAAACCATACTTTTTCTTAATTTATGAGATAATAGCTAAACAAATTCTTAGCTAACTTCCTTAACATCAACCGAGAACAACACTATGTCAGACGAAAAAAGCAAAGCCCTAGCTGCCGCCCTTGCCCAAATTGAAAAAAACTTCGGCAAAGGTTCCATCATGAAAATGGACGGCAGCCAGCAAGAAGAAAACCTTGACGTCATCTCCACCGGATCGCTCGGTGTGGACTTGGCGCTCGGCGTCGGCGGTCTGCCGCGCGGCCGCGTCGTCGAAATCTTCGGCCCCGAATCCTCCGGTAAAACCACGCTCTGTCTCGAAGCCATCGCCCAATGCCAAAAAAACGGCGGTATCTGCGCCTTTATCGACGCCGAACACGCCTTCGACCCCGTTTACGCCCGCAAACTCGGCGTTAAAGTAGAAGAACTCTACCTCTCCCAACCCGACACCGGAGAACAGGCTTTGGAAATCTGCGACACGCTGGTACGTTCCGGCGGCGTGGACATGGTCGTTGTCGACTCCGTAGCCGCCCTCGTTCCCAAAGCCGAAATCGAAGGCGAAATGGGCGACAGTCACGTCGGCCTGCAAGCCCGCCTGATGAGCCAAGCCCTGCGCAAACTGACCGGCCACATCAAACGCACCAACACACTGGTCGTCTTCATCAACCAAATCCGTATGAAAATCGGCGTGATGTTCGGCAGCCCCGAAACCACCACCGGCGGTAACGCCCTCAAATTCTACGCCTCCGTCCGCCTCGACATCCGCCGCACCGGACAAATCAAAAAAGGCGACGACGTGATCGGCAACGAAACCAAAGTCAAAGTCATCAAAAACAAAGTGGCGCCTCCGTTCCGCCAAGCCGAATTCGATATCCTGTACGGCGAAGGCGTAAGCTGGGAAGGCGAACTGATCGACCTCGGCGTCAAATACGACATCGTTGAAAAATCAGGCGCATGGTACAGCTACAACGGCGCCAAAATCGGACAAGGTAAAGACAACGTCCGCGTCTGGCTGAAAGAAAATCCGGAAGTCGCCAACGAAATCGACGCCAAAATCCGCGCTGCCGTAGGCATCAACGTTGATATTACCGAAGGCAAACTGGACGACACCGATGGCGAACGTCCTGAGGAATAAACCCCTCTTGAATCTTGGTTAAAATGAAAAAGAGGTCGTCTGAAATATTTCAGACGACCTCTTCATGATTCCGCATCGGGCAAATCAAGCTTTCAGCAATTCTTGCAGCTCACCTGCTTCGTACATTTCCATCAAAATATCGGAACCGCCGACAAACTCGCCGTTCACGTAGAGTTGCGGAATGGTCGGCCAATCGCTGTATTCTTTGATACCTTGGCGGACGGCATCGTTTTCCAAAACATTCACGGTAACGTAATCAGTGCAGCCTGCGGCGCTGAGGATTTGTACGGCGCGTGAAGAGAAACCGCATTGCGGAAACTGCTTCGTACCCTTCATAAACAAAACAACGCGGTGGGTGGTAACAACTTCTTTGATTTGGTCGTGGATAGAGGTCATGGTTTAATCCTTATTTACATGAATCGGTTAATCGGAATTTGCGCCATTATACGCAAATTGCCGCATTTAGGTGCGTCTGTTTGCATACGCATTTGAACAACCTAATATCGGCTCATCAAAAATCTCGAGATTACAAACCTGCCGATTATCCTTTGCCCATCCTATTTAATTAAGCAGCCAACCAAACCGACAAAGCCTAAAAATTGTCAACAATCCAAGCGAACTTATTTTAAAGCGGTGCTATAATTTCCCAAATCAATTTTTCAGACGACCTCTACAAGGACCCTGACTTATGAATAATTCAGTCATCACCGTCATCGGCAAAGACCGCGTCGGTATCGTGTACGACGTTTCCGGCATTCTCGCAGAAAACCAAATCAACATCCTTAATATCAGCCAGCAGCTGATGGACGATTTCTTCACCATGATTATCTTGGTGGATACCTCAAAATGCCCCAAATCGCGGCAGGAAATGCTGGATTTGTTTGCGGAAGAGAGCAAAAAACTCGCGCTCGACATCCGTATGCAAAACGAAGAAATCTTCCAAGCCATGCATCGCATTTGATTTTAGGAACTCTAAAATTATGTCAAAAAATAAAATTAGTTTTAATGTAGCTGAAGAGAAATCTGCACGGCTGGCTGTTTTAATTGATGCTGATAATGCGTCAGCGCAAACCATTGATGCGATTTTAGAAGAAACAACTAAATTCGGTGAAGCAATGGTAAAACGCATCTATGGCAACTTTGTTGGTGACAACGGTAAATGGAAAGCTGTCATTAATGAGCATGCTATCAAACCTATGCAGCAATTCGCCTACACCACAGGTAAAAATGCCACTGACGGTTTTATGATTATTGATGCGATGGATTTACTCTATACCGGCCGTTTTGATGGTTTTTGTTTGGTATCTAGTGATAGTGACTTTACTGCACTGGCTATCCGGTTGAAGGAACAAGGTGTAACAGTTTACGGTTTCGGCAAAAAGCAAACGCCTGAAGCTTTCCGTAATGCGTGCAGCCAATTTATCTATGTAGAAAACTTGATGCCTGAACCCGCACAAAAAGAAACAGTAACCGATAAACCACAGAAACCAACAGAAAAACAGATTCAAACAGTCTCTCCCGAAAATGCTCAAGCTCAACCGAAAATTGCCGAACAACTTGAGAACAAACTACCGTTGGAGACTATACATAAAATTTTCGAACATGCGGATAGTGAATGGATGGCTATGACTGCATTCGGTGCCACTTGGAAACGCTTGCAGGTAGATTTTGACCCACGTAATTACGGTTGTAAGAAATTTACCGATTTAGTGAAAAAATATTCTGATGTGTTTGATTACGAGATGCGAAAAACTGCTGAAGGCACGCAAGAGCATATGTATGTCAAGCTTAAAGTCTAATCGAAGGTCGTCTGAAAATATTTTTCAGACGACCTGCAAGAAAGGCCGAACCCCATGAACAATTTCCACAGTAATGAAATACTTGAAACCGTCAAAATGGTTGCCGACCAGCATTTCGACGTCCGCACCATTACCATAGGCATTGATTTGCACGACTGTATCAGCACCGACATCGATGTATTGAACCAAAACATTTACAATAAAATCACCACCGTCGGCAAAGATTTGGTCGCTACGGCGAAACATCTTTCCGCCAAATACGGCGTGCCGATTGTGAATCAGCGTATTTCCGTCACGCCGATTGCCCAAATCGCGGCGGCAACCAAAGCCGATTCTTACGTCAGCGTGGCACAGACTTTGGACAAGGCAGCCAAAGCCATCGGCGTGTCTTTTATCGGCGGCTTTTCCGCGCTGGTGCAAAAAGGCATGTCGCCTTCAGACGAGGTGTTAATCCGCTCCATTCCTGAAGCGATGAAGACTACCGACATCGTGTGCAGCTCCATCAATATCGGCAGCACACGCGCCGGTATCAACATGGATGCGGTCAGACTGGCGGGCGAAACCATCAAACGCACGGCTGAAATCACACCCGAAGGTTTCGGCTGCGCCAAAATCGTCGTGTTCTGCAACGCGGTGGAAGACAATCCGTTTATGGCGGGCGCGTTTCACGGTGCGGGTGAAGCGGACGCCGTTATCAATGTCGGCGTATCGGGGCCGGGCGTGGTCAAAGCCGCGCTGGAAAATTCGGACGCGGTCAGCCTGACCGAAGTCGCCGAAGTCGTGAAGAAAACCGCTTTCAAAATCACCCGCGTGGGTGAACTCATCGGCCGCGAAGCCTCGAAAATACTGGGCATCCCATTCGGCATTCTCGATTTGTCGCTGGCACCGACCCCCGCCGTCGGCGACTCGGTGGCACGCATCCTTGAAGAAATGGGCTTGAGCGTCTGCGGTACGCACGGCACGACGGCTGCCTTGGCATTGCTGAATGATGCAGTGAAAAAAGGCGGCATGATGGCTTCCAGCGCGGTCGGCGGTTTGAGCGGCGCGTTTATCCCCGTTTCCGAAGACGAAGGCATGATTGCCGCCGCCGAAGCAGGCGTGCTGACGCTGGACAAACTCGAAGCGATGACCGCCGTTTGTTCTGTCGGTTTGGATATGATTGCCGTTCCCGGCGACACGCCCGCGCACACGATTTCCGGCATCATCGCCGACGAAGCCGCCATCGGCATGATCAACAGCAAAACCACCGCCGTGCGCATCATTCCGGTAACGGGCAAAACCGTCGGCGACAGCGTCGAGTTCGGCGGCCTGTTGGGCTACGCGCCTGTAATGCCGGTCAAAAAAGGTTCGTGCGAAGTGTTCGTCAACCGCGGCGGCAGGATTCCCGCGCCGGTGCAGTCGATGAAAAACTGATGGCTTGACCATGAAAAAGGTCGTCTGAAAACTTGCCATGCTCGTTTTCAGACGACCTTTTGTTTATCTGACTATAGTGGATTAACAAAAATCAGGACAAGACGACGAAGCCGCAGACAGTACAGATAGTACGGAACCGATTCACTTGGTGCTTCAGCACCTTAGAGAATCGTTCTCTTTGAGCTAAGGCGAGGCAACGCCGTACTGGTTTAAAGTTAATCCACTATATTTTCAGACGACGGCGGATTCGGATTTGAAGTGCAACTTTCCATAACAGAAAAAGGTCAGTATGCGGTAGCATACGGCCTTTCCTGCAAGAAAGATTGCCATGAGCTACACACAACTGACCCAAGACGAACGATACCATATCCAATACCTGTCCCGCTACTGCACCATCGCCGAAATCGCCAAACAGCTTAACCGCCACAAAAGCACCATCAGCCGCGAAATCAAGCGGCACTGCAACCAAGGACAGCAATACAGTGCCGATAAAGCCCAACGGCAAAGCCGGCTGACCAAACAGCGCAAACGAAAACCCTATAAGCTCGATTCGCAGCTGATTCAACACATCGACACCCTTATCCGCCGCTAACTCAGTCCCGAACAGGTATGCGCCTACCTGCGCAAACACCACGGGATCACGCTCCATCACAGCACCGTTTACCGCTACCTCCGCCAAGACAAAAGCAACAGCGGCACTTTGTGGCAACACCTCAAAATATGCAGCAAACCCTACCGCAAACGCTACGGCAGCACATGGACCGGAGGCAAAGTGCCCAACCGCGTCGGCATAGAAAACCGACCCGCCATCGTCGACCAGAAAACCCGCATCGGTGATTGGGAAGCCGACACCATTGTCGGCAAAGGACAGAAAAGCGCATTACTGACCTTGGTCGAACGCGTTACCCGCTACACCATCATCTGCAAATTGGATAGCCTCAAAGCCGAAGACACTGCCCAGGCAGCCATTAGGGTATTAGTATTAAAGGCACATAAAGCCAGAGTCCACACCATCACCATGGATAACGGCAAAGAGTTCTACCAGCACATCAAAATAGCCAAAGCATTAAAGGCGGAAACCTATTTTTGCCGCCCCTACCATTCTTGGGAGAAAGGGCTGAATGAGAACACCAACGGACTCATCCGACAATATTTCCCCAAGCAAACCGATTTCCGAAATATCAGCAATCGGGAGATACGCAGGGTTCAAGATGAGTTGAACCACCGGCCAAGAAAAACACTTGGCTACGAAACACCAAGTGTTTTATTCTTGAATCTGTTCCAACCACTGGTACCCTAGTGTTGCACTTGAAATCCGAATCCAAGGACCTACAAACCCAATTCCCTCAGGAAGCGCACATCGTCCGCCCAGCCTGATTTGACCTTGACCCAAACCTTTAAAAACACTTTGGTATCAAACAGTTTTTCCATATCGAGGCGGGCTTCGGTGGAGATTTTTTTCAGTTTTTCCCCGCCTTTGCCGATTAGGATGGCTTTTTGGCTGTCTTTATCGACCAATACGGCGATGTAGATTCGGTAAAGGCCGTTTTCCTCTTCTTCGAATTGTTCGATTTCCACGTTCATGGCGTAAGGCAGCTCTTCGCCGAGGTAGCGGAACAGTTTTTCGCGCACGATTTCGGTGGCGAGGAAACGGCTGGAACGGTCGGTCACCATTTCTTCCGGATACATCGGCACGCTTTCGGGCAGATAAGGTCTGAGGCGCGCGAGC
Source organism: Neisseria sp. Marseille-Q2251 (assembly GCF_940793045.1). NCBI lineage: Bacteria > Pseudomonadati > Pseudomonadota > Betaproteobacteria > Neisseriales > Neisseriaceae > Neisseria > Neisseria sp. Marseille-Q2251. Next base: position 3,673 of record NZ_CALNWV010000006.1, on the reverse strand, counting down.
AGATTGGCGATGCCCAATCCGTGTTTGGCGCTGACGGTTTCATGTCCTGCAAATTTGAATTCTGCGCTGATTTGGTCGATAAATTCCTGCAAACCGTCATTGCCCGCTTTATTTTTGTCGATTTTATTGATAACAAGGATAACGGGCGTGTTTGTCGGCAGTTGCTTCATCACGATACGGTCGGCATTGGTAAAGCGCATGGCTTCGACGACGAAAACGACGGCATCGACGCCGCTCAACGCTTCGGTAACGTTTTGATTGAGGCGGTCGTTTAGGGCGTTGCGGTGTTTGGTTTGGAAGCCAGGCGTATCGACGAAAACGAATTGGGCGGTGTCGTCGGTGTAAATGCCGGTAACGCGGTTGCGCGTGGTTTGGGCTTTTTTACTGGTAATGCTGATTTTTTGTCCGATAAGGTGGTTCATCAGTGTGGATTTGCCGACGTTGGGGCGGCCGACAATGGCGACGAAGCCGCAGCGGTAGTCGGCAGGATGGCTAGATTCGTTTTGCAGGAAGGTTTCGATGTCCATGATGGCTTTCTGTTTGAAGTTTCAGACGACCTTTTCGTATCCCTAGGTCGTCTGAAAAATAAATCGGCTATTTTTTTGCTTTTTTCAAAGGATGGTGTTGCTCAAGCCATTGCAGCGCTTCTTTGGCGGCTTGCTGCTCGGCAACTTTGCGGCTGCTGCCTTGTGCTTTGCAGATGAAGCCGAGTTCGCCCAAGTCGCATGAAATCAGGAACATACTGTCGTTGGCATGACCGATTTGTTCTTCGATGCGGTATTTGGGCAGGGCAAGGCGGCGGGCTTGGAGGGCTTCTTGCAGGGCGGTTTTGTTGTCTTTGCCCTGCGTTTTGAAATCGGCGCGTTTGACGCGTTCGGCAAACAAGTGTCGCACCACTTTCTCCGCTTCGGCGAAATCCGCGTCAAAGCTGACGGCGGCAAACATCGCTTCCATGGCATCGGCAAGGATGGAGGGTCGTCTGAAACCGCCGCTTTTCAACTCGCCCGCGCCCAAATAAAGCCCGTCGCCGACATTCATTTCCAAAGCGATTTCCGCCAATACGCCTTCATTGACCAAGCTCGCGCGCAAACGCGACAATTCGCCTTCGGTCAGCTTGGGGAACGCGTCAAACAACATTTTGGCGACGGTGTAGTTCAAAATCGAATCGCCGACAAACTCGAAACGTTCGTTGTTTTTCGCATGGTAGCTGCGGTGGGTCAGCGCCTGCTGCAAAAGCGCGGTATCTTTGAAATGGTAACCCAGTTTATTCTGAATGGCGGCATGCGCCTGCTGTTTTAACACATCTGTTTTCATGAGGACGTTTGTCTTTCTTCTTGCTTCGGCGTATCGGACGGGAGGCGGCGAAAATTCAACCTCCCAAACCAACCCGAATGCGTTTCGGCACTTCATGCAAATACGGAAACACTTTAAGGCTGCAATAGTCGTCTGAAATACAGTTCAGCCCGTTTCAGACGACCAGCATTGTACCATCAAACCTTAAGCGGCAAATATAAAGATACACGGTGCAGAGCCAGCCCTAATCATGATAAAATCCGCACAATTTTTACGGCACGCAACACACCACAATGAACAAATTTGCCCAAGCCCTCTCAGCCGCACTCGACCGCTGCATCGTGACCAACACGGTAGCCAAACAAGGCGAACCCGTCGGCTTCCTCTACCGCGAAGCCCCCGTTTTCGAAAACGACAGCGGCTGGCGTTTCTTCAGCGGCGACGAGACCGACGAATACACCGACGATCCCGACAATTTCAGCATCGTCAGCCTTTCCGAAATTACACAGTCCAACCCCGCCGTCGCCGCGCTGATAACCCAACCCGAAGGCAACGCATGGGAAATAGGCGATGACGGCGAGTTTCAAGCCGTTGCCGACTGGCAGCCGCAGGAATAAATCCCCCAATATCATTTTCAGAAAAGCCAAACGTCGTCTGAAAACCCGTTTACCGCTCAAAACACAAGGAAACACCATGAACATCATCGCCCCGAACCTCGACGGCGCACACCTGCGCATCGGCATCGTACAAGCCCGCTTTACCAACGAAATCGGCAGCGAAATGCTCAAAGTCTGCTGCCGCACCCTGCAAGAATTGGGCGTAGCCGACAACAACATCACCATCGCCACCGTACCCGGCGCGCTCGAAGTACCGCTCGTCCTGCAAAACATGGCAGCCTCCGAGCAATACGACGCACTGATTGCCATCGGCGTCGTCATCCGCGGCGAAACCTACCACTTCGAACTCGTTTCCAACGAATCCGGTTCAGGCGTAACCCGTGTCGGACTCGACTACAACATCCCCATCGCCAACGCCATCCTGACCACCGAAAACGACGAACAAGCCGTCGCGCGCATTGAAGAAAAAGCCGCCGACGCCGCCAAAGTCGCCGTTGAGTGCGCCAACCTCGTCAACCATCTGATTGAAGAGCAGTTTGACGACGAAGAAGAATAAGCCCGAACGCGAAATCCTCTGCTTTGCAGCATCTTGGTTTCGCTCCATCCGCCGGACAAACCGTTTTCAGACGACCCGTCATCCGACAGAGGTCGTCTGAAACATTCATTACCGCACCCACCGTGCCGCCAACGAAGGAATCCCCATGAAAACCCCACGCCGCCGCGCCCGCGAGTTAGCCGTACAAGCCCTCTACCAAGCCGGCATCAACAACACCGCTGCCCCCGAAATCGCCAAAAACATCCAAGACCAGCCCGACTTTGCCAAAGCAGACGAAGAGCTGTTCAACAAACTCTTCTTCGGCACGCACACCCACGCCGCCGAATACATCCAACAAATCCGCCCCCTGCTCGACCGCGACGAAAAAGACCTCAGCCCCATCGAACGCGCCGTCCTGCTGATGGCATGCCACGAATTGAGCGCGATGCCCGAAACCCCCTACCCCGTCATCATTAACGAAGCCATTGAAGTGACCAAAACCTTCGGCGGTACTGACGGACACAAATTCGTCAACGGCATCCTCGACAAACTCGCCGCCCAACTGCGCCCGAACGACCCGAAACGCGGCAACGTATAATCCATTGAGTAATCATAAAAGGTTTTTTAATGAAAATCGCACTCCGACTTCTGACCGCCGCCGCGCTGATGCTGTCCGCACCGGTCTTTGCGAAAACCCCGCCTCCCGGCGTTTACATGACCATGGATTCGCAGATGATCGGCATACTGAACAATGGCAAATATTGCATGGCTTTAAACAACGAAGTCAAAAACGGCAGCTGGCAGAAAACGCCGGACAGTCTGCAACTGGATGACAACAAAACAGTCATTACCGACAACGGCAGCGAAGGCTACACCATCAACGGAGAACCTGCCATGCTGATGAAAGGCGGCAACACCGCCGGCATGTGCGCCACCCTTAAGCGGCATGCCAACGAAAAACAACGCAACCGACAGTAAGCCGGCAAATATAGTGGATTAAATTTAAATCAGGACAAGGCGAGGCAACGCCGTACTGGTTTAAAGTTAATCCACTATAACTCCTGAAGCTTTCGCTTCCCCTACAAAAAGGTCGTCTGAAAACTGAACTGGCCCCCAAATCTTGGACACTCATAAAAGCCTATTATTCAGGCGCTCTGTGTAAGCTGGGTTCTGTATGCGACAGGACTCAGCTTTTTCAATTTCAAACTGCAACGCTCGCGGTTGTAGT
>NZ_CALNWV010000005.1:0-118596 GCF_940793045.1 Neisseria sp. Marseille-Q2251 | reverse complement strand
GCGATGTGTTTGAACCTGTTGAAAGCGGCTAACAGGCTAAGTGTGCCTGTTGCTGCCTAAAAAGTGGCCCGGATGCCTGATTATCGGGTATCCGGGGAGGATTAAGGGGATATTTGGGTAAAATTAGTGGATATTTGAAACGAAAACAGCCGAAAATCTTTGTTTAGGTTTCGGCTGTTGGGGGAAAAGGAATTTTGCAAAGGTCTCGCTTTGAGTGCCTCTGCACGTTCCGGATGGGTTTTTGCTGATTCTGCACTGACTTCAAATGTAGTTGATTTTTTAATGTAAAACGATATGCATATTCACCGTTTTGGTTAACATATAATTCATCGTCTGGATTATTGTTAAAATAACGATTTAAAGAATGTGCATATTGATAACCGCTGCTGGGTTCGGTAGTTACAGTCCATACAGGATTATTATTTGCATCTAATTTGTATTTCACATCTGTTAATACACGGCGGCCTTTATCCAATTCAGTTTCATTATCGGCATTAGTAGCAAAATTATTAAACCATTTTGTATAACGGCTACCGCCTACACTATCTAATTCGAGTTTGCTGGCAGTTTGATCTAAGATGTTAACGCTCCTGCCATTTTTAACCAAGATGCCATTTTTATTGCGTTTATCTACACCAATCAGATTTTTTGCACTTAATGGCGTATCAATCTCATCATAACCGGCTCTCTTCGCAACATAACCATCTGTATAGTTAGTAAAGTAACGCGTTGCTACACCCCCTAATATAACTGTTTGAGGGCGCAAAAGTTTGGTTTTATCTTTTCTATAAGCGGATGTCAAAAGGTGAGAGGTAGGGTGATCATGTGGACCTTTAGCTGTCTCTAATAATGGGGTCGCACTTAAGTTATTTGCAATGAAACCGGTATTCACTTCAGTTTGATTGAATTGTTCAGTTTTTATTACATCACTTAGTTTTAGTGTGGTCAGTTTATCCTGAATGCCTTTATTTAATAATAATGTTTCTTTGTTAGTGTTAGTTTTATTATCTTTATTGGCATTATTTTTGTCGGCATTTCCTTTGTCAGTGTTAATCTTGTTGGAATTGTCTTTATTGGTAGTGCCTTTGTCAGTATTATCCTTACTAGTGTTGTTTTTGTTGGTATTGTCTTTTTTTGCGTCATCTTTATTGATGTTGTTTTTTGGGGCTACAGATAGATTTTTGGGTGAATCTCCACCTCCATTTGAACTGCCGCAGGCTGCTAAAATTGCAGCACAAATACCGCTTAGAACAAAATGAGTAATAGGTGATTTATTTTGAGTGTGCATAAATAATCCTTACTGGTTGAAAAATAAATTTATAGTAGTTTAAGTTTAAATCAGTATGGTCTTACCATTCTGATCTAGACTTGCGACGCGATATTTTAAAAATAATAAGCAGTGATTTCGTAGGTGATAAAAACAAACATAAGCAATGTTTACGCTATCGTAATATTATAAACAAATACAAATATGCGGGCTTGATTAAGTTCAGTTAAAAATGGTAAATGAGTAATTTGAATGTATTTTTTGCACGAGTGAACTTTGCTATATGAAATTTAAGGATGTCACAGTTGAAGTAAGGAAGAAAGGGGAGGTTTATTCGTTAAGAATTACCATAAAACACAAGGTCGTCTGAAAATTAGTTTTCAGACGACCTTTGGTTTTATCGAAATAAAACGGGCAACTTACTGGATGCTGCTGCCGATGCGGCTGTAATCGCCGAAATTCATCCACACGAAGAAGGCTTTTCCGACGATAAGTTTGTCGTCCACAAAGCCCCAGTAGCGGGAGTCGGCGCTGTTGTCGCGGTTGTCGCCCATGGCGAAGTAGCGGCCTTCTGGCACTTTGCAGGTAAAGCCGCTGCCGTCTTCGGCGTATTGACAGTGTTCCAAACCGCTTTGCTCTACGGAATAACCGTTTTCAGGCATGATTTTCATGCGGTAGTTGTCGAGCGAGGGAATGAAGACAGAGGGTTGTCCGGGTTCTTTCAGGATGTTGAAGATTTTGCCGTTGAGGGTCGTCTGAAAAAGTTCGGGGTTGTGGATTGCGGACGGTTCGGTATCGTCAGGGTAGGAGTAGGTGCCGTTCGGTTGGTCGGGGGCAACTTGTCCGTTGACGGTCAGGACTTTGTCGCGGTATTCGACGGTATCGCCCGGCAGTCCGACGATGCGCTTGATGTAGTTCATTTCAGGCTGGACGGGGTAGTTGAACACGACGACGTCGCCGCGCTCGATTTGTCCGGTCGGAATCAGGACGTTGTTGATAATCGGGGTTCTGATGCCGTAGGCGAATTTGTTCACAAGGATGAAGTCGCCTTTAACCAAGCCGGGGCGCATGGAGCTGGACGGGATTTGAAATGGTTCGGCTATAAAGGTGCGCAGGATGAAGACGACGAGGATGATCGGGAAAAAGCCGCTCATGTAGTCGGTAAAGTGGGCTTTGTCCTGATGCGACGGGTCTTTTTTCAGACGACCTTTGTGAATGGCCCAAACAATGCCGGTGAATACGACGAATATCAGCAATACGGCGGTAAAGCTCATGTAAAAAGACAGGATGCCGAAAACGCCGATCATGCACAAAAGATACGCCCATTGCAGGCCGGAGCTCCATTCTCCGTTTTCCTGACGTTCTTTGCTGCTTATGAAATAAAGGAAAATGCCGATAACGATGGCGGCAATCGCGCCGTAGATTAAATTTGTGCTCATTATTTGTCGCTCACTTGCAGAATCGCCAAGAACGCGCTTTGCGGGATTTCCACGTTGCCCACTTGTTTCATGCGGCGTTTGCCCGCTTTTTGTTTTTCGAGAAGTTTTTTCTTACGGGTAATGTCGCCGCCGTAACATTTCGCCAAAACGTTTTTACGCAGGGCTTTGACGTTTTCGCGGGCGATAATCTGGCTGCCGATGGCGGCTTGGACGGCGATGTCGAACATTTGGCGCGGAATCAACTCGCGCATTTTCGCTGCCAGCTCGCGGCCTCGGTGAACGGCGCTTTGACGGTGCACAATCAGGCTCAAGGCATCGACTTTTTCGCCGTTGACCATGATGTCGAGCTTAATCAAATCAGACGGTTGGAACTCTTTGAAATGGTAGTCCAGCGAGGCATAGCCGCGCGAAGTGGATTTGAGTTTGTCGAAGAAGTCCATCACGACTTCGTTCATGGGCAAATCGTAAGTCAGCATGACCTGACGGCCCATGTACTGCATATTGACCTGTACGCCGCGCTTTTGATTACACAAAGTCATGACGTTGCCGACGTATTCCTGCGGCACGAGGATGGTCGCGGTGATAATCGGCTCGAGAATGGTTTCGATGCTGCCGATGTCGGGCAGTTTGGACGGGTTTTCGACTTCGATTTTTTCTCCGCTCTTCAACACGACTTCGTAAACCACCGTCGGCGCGGTGGTAATCAAATCCATGTCGAACTCGCGCTCCAAGCGTTCCTGCACGATTTCCAAGTGCAGTAGGCCCAAGAAGCCGCAGCGGAAGCCGAAGCCCAATGCTTGGGAAACTTCAGGCTCGAATTTCAACGAAGCATCGTTAAGCTGCAATTTTTCCAAAGCGTCGCGTAGAGCTTCGTAGTCGTGGCTTTCCACGGGGTAGAGACCTGCAAATACTTGGCTTTGCACCTCTTGGAAACCGGGCAGCGGCTCAGAGGCGGGGTTGGCAACCAAAGTAACCGTGTCGCCGACTTTTGCCTGTCCCAATTCTTTCACACCGGTAATCAAAAAGCCCACTTCGCCGGCTTTGAGTTCTTGTTTTTGAACCGATTTCGGTGTGAATACACCCAACTGTTCGACCTGCGTTTCCGCTTTGGTGCTCATAAAGCGCACTTTGTCTTTCAGCTTGATGGTGCCGTTTTTCACTCGAATCAACATGACCACGCCGACGTAGTTGTCAAACCACGAATCGACGATAACGGCTTGCAGCGGCGCGTTTTCATCGCCGGTCGGCGCGGGGATTTTGGCAACGATTTCTTCCAAAACGTCTTCCACGCCGATGCCGCTTTTGGCGGAACATTGCACCGCGCCGACGGCATCGATGCCGATGATGTCTTCGATTTCCTGTTCCACGCGCTCGGGGTCGGCGGCGGGCAGGTCGATTTTGTTCAAGACAGGCACGACTTCCACGCCCAAATCAATCGCGGTATAGCAGTTCGCCACGGTTTGCGCTTCCACGCCTTGCGATGCGTCAACGACCAAAAGCGCACCTTCACAGGCGGACAGCGAACGGGAGACTTCGTAAGAGAAGTCGACGTGTCCCGGCGTGTCAATCAGGTTGAGTTGATATACCTGTCCGTCGCGTGCTTTGTAGTTGAGCGCGGCGGTTTGCGCTTTAATGGTAATGCCGCGCTCTTTTTCAATGTCCATGGAGTCGAGCACCTGCGTACTCATTTCGCGCAAATCCAAGCCGCCGCAGTATTGGATGAAGCGGTCGGCAAGCGTCGATTTGCCGTGGTCGATGTGGGCAATGATGGAGAAATTTCGGATATTTTTCATATTGTTATTTTGAAAGATAAGCAGTGATTCTGAAAAGGTCGTCTGAAAATCAAATAGACCGTTCAGACGACCTTCAGGTAAAGTGAAATAGCCTGACATTCTAGCGGAAATTTACTGTTTCCGCATGATTTTATGCGTGTTTTACAGCGACGCGACAATCTTTTCCACCATTTTCGCCGAGCTTGCCGCCGCCGTTTTCAAAAACTCTTCAAAGCTGATGTCCGCTTTTTCGTCCGCCGAGTCGGACATGGCGCGGATCACGACAAAAGGCGTGTTTAATTGGTGGCAGGCTTGCGCAATCGCCGCCGCTTCCATTTCCACCGCTTTGACTTCGGGGAAATGGCTGCGGATTTCTGCCACGCCTTCGCTGCTGTGGACAAAGCGGTCGCCGCTGACAATCAAGCCTTGCTCTACCGCCGCACCTTCAAACACTTCCGCTGCCTGTTTCGCCTTGCCGACCAAGAGGTCGTCTGAAACGAATACGGCGGGCAGTTGCGGCACTTGTCCCCAAACATAGCCGAACGCCGTTACATCGACATCGTGGTGCGCGATTTCCGTGCCGACCACTACGTCGCCGACTTTCAAACCCTTGCCCACACCGCCCGCGCTGCCGGTATTGATGACGCAGTCAGGCGCGAATTGATGGATAACCCAAGCCGTTGAAACCGCGGCGTTGACCTTGCCGATGCCGCTCAATACCAACACCATGCGCTTGCCCGCCATTTCGCCTTCGTAAGCGGTAAACTTACCGAAAGACACGCTTTTGGCATTATCCATTGCTTCGCGCAAAAGCTCGATTTCCTGTTCCATCGCGCCGATGACTGCTACTGTTTGTACAGACATTTTTTACCTTTTCATGAAATTGTGGGCGGTATTATAACAGCAGCGGCGGCATTCCATACCCGTATTGAATCCGCCGTATTGCACGCCTGTCTTATTATTCGATACGGTAATCATGCTATTTTTATGTATCATGATTTATTTGATATAATCCATTTTAATAAAATAACCACCGAAATTATCAAATATCATGATGACCAATCCTCCCAGCGCAAAAGACGAATTGTTCACTTGGCTGCGCCATATGAACAAATACAAAGGCTCCGACCTCTTTATCACCACCAATTTTCCGCCCGCTATGAAAGTGGACGGTAAAATCACACCGATTACCGATGAGCCGCTGACCTCTGAAAAATGTATGGAAATCGCTTTTTCGATTATGTCCACCAAACAAATCGAAGAGTTTTCCTCTACCAACGAATGCAACTTCGCCATCAGCCTGCCCGACACCAGCCGCTTCCGTGTCAATGCGATGGTGCAGCGCGGCGCGACGGCGTTAGTGTTCCGCTCCATTACCAGCAAAATCCCGAATTTTGACAGCCTCAATCTACCGCCCGTCTTGAAAGACGTGGTGATGAAAAAACGCGGCCTTGTGATTTTCGTCGGCGGTACCGGCTCGGGCAAATCGACCTCGCTCGCCGCGATGGTTGACCACCGCAACGAAAATTGCCAAGACCACATCATCACCATCGAAGACCCGATTGAGTTCGTCCATCAACACAAAAAAAGCATCATTACCCAGCGCGAAGTCGGCGTGGATACAGAAAACTGGTTTGCCGCACTGAAAAACACCCTGCGTCAGGCGCCAGACGTCATCCTCATTGGCGAGATTCGCGACCGCGAAACCATGGACTACGCCTTGGCGTTTGCCGAAACTGGCCACCTCTGTCTCGCCACATTGCACGCCAACAACTCCAACCAGGCGCTCGACCGCATCATCAACTTCTTCCCAGAAGAGCGCCGCACCCAGCTTTTGACCGACTTGTCGCTCAACCTGCAAGCCTTCATCTCGCAACGCCTGATTCCCCGCGAAGGCGGCAAGGGCCGCGTAGCCGCAGTGGAAATCCTGCTCAATTCGCCGATTATTTCTGAGATGATTCAAAAAGGCGAAATCCACGGCATTAAAGAAATGATGAAAAAATCTACCGCCATGGGTATGCAAACCTTCGACCAAGCGCTCTACGAGCTGTACGAACGCGGCGACATCAGCTTCCAAGACGCTATTAAAAACGCTGACTCCGCCCACGACCTGCGTTTGGACATCCAACTGCGCAGCCGCCGCGCCCAAAACGCCGGTCCGGATTTGGAACTGATTTAAAAGTTGTCGGAAATGAACAAAGGTCGTCTGAAAACCACTTTTCAGACGACCTTTTTTGTCTGTGCCGACAAAGCATACCAATAAGGTTCAAGCGATTTCTGTTAAACTGTTTTATAAATATAGTGGATTAAATTTAAATCAGGACAAGGCGACGAAGCCGCAGACAGTACAGATAGTACGGCAAGGCAAGGCAAGGCAACGCCGTCCTGGTTTAAAGTTAATCCACTACACCATACGGCTTCATGGTTCAGCCGCATCCAAATCACTACCTACAAAAGAAATCCTATGAAAATTACCCCCGTCAAAGCCTTAAACGACAACTACATCTGGATGATTCAAGCCGGCAACCACGCCGCCTGTGTCGATCCGTCCGATGCCACGCCCGTTTTGGTATTTCTCGTCCGCAACCGCCTGATGCTGGCGCAAACGTGGATTACCCATTTGCATCACGACCATATCGGCGGAGTCCAATCCCTCAAAAACGGCTTTATGGAATCGCCCGTGTACGGCGAGGCGGATATTGACTTGGCAACGCACACAGTTACGGCGGGTACGCAGTTTCCATTCGGCGACGAGTTGGTTACCGTGTGGGCGACGCCCGGCCATACCGACCGCCACGTCAGTTATCTTTTGGAAAACGCCGAAGGTTTGCACGTTTTCTGCGGCGACACATTATTCTCTGCCGGCTGCGGCAGGTTGTTTACGGGAACGATAGAAGATTTGTACGACAGTTTCCAAAGATTCAATCAGTTGCCCGAAGATACGCTGTTTTATCCTGCGCATGAATATACCGCCTCTAATCTGCGTTTTGCCGAATTTATCGAACCGGAAAATGCCGATATTCAAGCGGCTTTACGAGCGGCGGAACATACGCCGACCCTGCCCGTTACCCTCGCGCATGAACGCAAAATCAATCCGTTTTTACGGGTCGATTTGCCCCATGTCCGCGAACGGGTTGAAGATTTGGTAGGGAAGCGGTTGAACAGCGGTTTGGAAGTATTTGCCGCGTTGCGGGAATTAAAAAACCGGTTTTAAACGGGGATTGGATGAGGTTTTTTAGGAACTCCGCCTAGGCAATACGTTCAAGCATCCAATGCTTGGAGTTTTTATCCCAATCTGTCGGCTTGATGCTTGTCCATTAATAAGATAATTAATTGGGCGGACGCATCGGATATTTAAAAAATGCGTCTTTAAGCCTATAATTATAAGCATTAGCCATATTTTAAGGTCGTCTGAAAACGTGAATATCCATTTTCAGACGACCTTCATTAACGGAAAGAACAAATCATGCGTCCATTAAATGCCCGAATCCGCTTGGACAATCTGCGCCACAATTATCAAACCCTGAAACAGATTCACGGCGGCAAAATGCTTGCCGTTATCAAAGCAGACGCTTACGGACACGGCGCGGTACGGTGCGCCCACGCATTGTCCGACCTTGCTGACGGGTTTGCCGTCGCCACCGTGGACGAAGCCGTCGAATTGCGCGAAAACGGCATTACCAATCCCATCGTATTGCTCGAAGGCATCTTTGAGGCGTCGGAATACGCTACCGTCGATAAATACAATCTGTGGCCGGGCGTCGCCAGCCAATGGCAACTCGAAGCCTTAATCGTCCATCATTGGCAGAATCCCGTTAAAGTCTGGCTCAAAATGGATTCCGGTATGCACCGCGCCGGCTTCTTTCCGCACAATTACACTTCCGCCTACACCGCTCTGAAACAATGCAAACACGTTGACAGCATTGTTAAATTCAGCCACTTCGCCTGTGCCGACGAACCCGACAACGGCATGACCGAAATGCAGCTTGAAGCCTTTGATTTGGCGTGTGAAGGCTTGGAAGGCGAAGAAAGTCTTGCCAACTCCGCCGCTATCTTGAATATTCCCGAAGCGCGCCGCGACTGGGGTCGTGCCGGACTGGCGCTTTACGGCATCTCTCCGTTCGGCGGCGTGGACGAACGCCTGAAGCCCGTCATGCGCCTGACTTCCCGCGTATTCGGCGAACGCGTTCTGCGACCTCATTCTCCCATCGGCTACGGCGCGACGTTTTACACCAGCAAGTCCACCCGCGTCGGCTTGATTGCCTGCGGCTACGCCGACGGCTATCCGCGCCGAGCCTCGACCAACTCGCCCGTTGCCGTCGAAGGCAAACGCAGCCGCATCATCGGCAGGGTGTCTATGGATATGATTACTGTCGAACTCGATGCTTCCAAAGAAGGTTTGGGTGCGGAAGTCGAATTGTGGGGTGACGTTGTCAATATCAACGAAGTCGCCGAAGCTGCCGGTATGATTCCGTATGAAATTTTTTGCAACGTCAAGCGCGCGAAGTTTACATACTCGGAATAAGACCAGATTGTTTTGTTTAAAGGTCGTCTGAAATCATGGTATTTGGTTTCAGACGACCTTTTGGTTTTTAAGGCAGTAAGGCAGGATGTTGGATGTGTTTTGCTCTTAAATGCAAATGCCGCATCTCAAGAGGTCGTCTGAAAACATCGAGAGCTTTAAAAAGGTGGGGCGGGTTTGGCTTATTAAGTTTTATAGTGGATTAACTTTAAACCGGTACGGCGTTGCCTCGCCTTGCCGTACTATTTGTACTGTCTGCGGCTTCGTCGCCTTGTCGTGATTTAAATTTAATCCACTATATCTTCTACTAAACACCAAGCAAAAAACCAAAAAGCGCGAACCTTGCGATTCGCGCTTTTTCAGACGGCCTCAATTATTTTTTGTCGTCTTTTACTTCTTCAAAGTCGGCATCTACGACGTCGTCGTCTTTCTTGGCGGAAGACGGTTCGGCTTGTGCGCTTTCGCCTGCTTGGGCTTCGGCTTGCGCTTGTGCGTAAACCATTTCGCCCAGTTTTTGGCTGGCTGTGCCTAGTGCTTCGGCTTTGGCATCGATAGCGGCTTTGTCGTCGCCTTTCACGGCTTCTTCGGCTTCTTTCAACGCGGCTTCGATTTTTTCTTTCTCGGCTGCGTCGAGTTTGTCGCCGTAGTCGGCCAAAGATTTTTTCACGGAGTGAATCAGGGCTTCGGCTTGGTTGCGGGAAGCGACCAATTCAGTCAGTTTTTTATCTTCCTCGGCATTGGCTTCGGCATCTTTCACCATGCGTTCGATTTCTTCTTCGCTCAAGCCTGAAGAACCTTGAATGGTGATGTTGGCTGCTTTGCCTGTGCCTTTGTCTTTGGCGGAAACGTGCAGGATGCCGTTGGCGTCGATGTCGAAGGTTACTTCGATTTGCGGCATGCCGCGTGGTGCGGGTGCGATGTCGCCCAAGTTGAACTGACCTAAAGATTTGTTGGCGGAGGCGCGTTCGCGTTCGCCTTGCAGTACATGGATGGTTACTGCGCTTTGGTTGTCTTCAGCGGTAGAGAACACTTGCGACGCTTTGGTCGGGATGGTGGTGTTCTTCTGAATCAGCTTGGTCATCACGCCGCCCATGGTTTCGATACCCAAAGACAGGGGCGTTACGTCCAGCAGCAATACATCGCTGCGGCCGCCGCTCAATACTTCGCCTTGAATCGCTGCGCCTACGGCAACAGCTTCGTCAGGGTTCACGTCTTTGCGCGGTTCTTTGCCGAAGAAGTCTCTAACGGCTTCTTGTACTTTCGGCATACGGGACTGACCGCCGACCAAAATCACGTCGTCGATGTCGCTGGTGCTCAAGCCGGCATCTTTCAATGCAATTTTGCAAGGTTCGATAGAGCGGGCAATCAGGTCTTCAACCAGGCTCTCGAATTTGGCGCGGGTAATTTTCATTGCCAAGTGTTTCGGGCCGGTTGCGTCCATGGTGATGTACGGCAGGTTGATTTCGGTTTGCTGGCTGCTGGACAATTCGATTTTGGCTTTTTCGGCAGTTTCTTTCAGGCGTTGCAATGCCATCACGTCTTGTTTCAAATCAATGCCTTGTTCTTTTTTGAACTCGGCGATGATGTAGTCGATGAGGCGTTGGTCGAAGTCTTCGCCGCCCAAGAAAGTGTCGCCGTTGGTTGCCAATACTTCGAATTGTTTGTCGCCGTCGAGGTTGGCGATTTCGATGATGGAAATATCGAAGGTACCGCCGCCCAAGTCATATACGGCTACTTTGCGGTCTTTGTTGTCGCCTTTGTCCATACCGAATGCCAACGCGGCTGCGGTCGGCTCGTTAATGATGCGTTTTACGTCCAAACCGGCGATGCGGCCTGCGTCTTTGGTGGCTTGACGTTGGCTGTCATTGAAGTAGGCCGGAACGGTAATCACGGCTTCGGTTACTTTTTCGCCCAAGTAAGATTCGGCGGCTTCTTTCATTTTACGCAGGACTTCTGCGGAAACTTGCGGCGGAGACAGCTCTTTGCCTTGCGCTTTTACCCATGCGTCGCCGTTGTTGGCTTTGATGATTTCGAAAGGCATGGATTCGATGTCGCGTTGGACTTCTTTGTCTTCAAATTTATGACCGATCAAACGTTTGACAGCGTAGATGGTGTTTTTAGCGTTGGTTACGGCTTGGCGTTTCGCCGGTGCGCCGACGAGGACTTCGCCGCCGTCCAGATAAGCGACGACAGACGGCGTAGTGCGTGCGCCTTCTGCGTTTTCAATAACTTTGGTTTGACCGTTTTCAGAGATGGATACACAAGAGTTGGTTGTACCTAAGTCGATACCGATTACTTTTGCCATATTGATGTTGCTCCTAAAAAGATTTTTCTAAATTAATAATTGTGTGGAACATTTTGTTCCGTTGACCTGTAAATAAGGTTGCCCGATATTTTTTCAAGGGCTTTGTTAAAATTTTTTTTATATAAAATTCAACAATCTAAACTATTTATCCACAGGTCGGTATTTTATTTTTCAGACGACCTAGTCTTTGTTTTCCGATTGGGCATCATCGGAATGATTTTCCAAAAGCGGGATTGAGGCTTGAGGGACGGAGAAGGGGCGTCTGAAAATTTTATGCTTGATAAACTTCATCAAGCGGTGCCTTCAGGCTTCTTTTTTCGCTACGATAACCATCGCGGGGCGCAGTACGCGGTCAGACAGGGTGTAGCCTTTTTTCATGACGCTGACGATGGTGTTCGGCTCTTGCTCGCTGACGACCGTCTGCATCGCCTGATGTTGGTGCGGGTCGAGTTTGTCGCCGGGCTGCGGGTTGATTTCTTTGATATGCGTGGTGTCGAACGCTTTTTGCAATTCGTTCAGCGTCATCTGCACACCCATTTTCAGCGCGTCGAAATTACCGCTTTGGTCGAGTAGCGCCATTTCGAGATAGTCTTTGACCGGCAGCATTTCGGCGGCGAATTTTTGTCCGGCAAACTTGTGCGTATCGGCGATTTCCTGCTGATGGCGGCGGCGCAGGTTTTGCTCGTTCGCCAGGCCGCGCAGTTCGCTGTCTTTCAACTGTCCTTCCAGCTCGGCGATACGCGCCTGCAATTCTTCGTAAGTCGGCGGTTCGGCAGCTTCGGGTTGTTCGGTATTGGGGGTTTGGGCAGCTTCTGCGTTTGCCGCCTCTTCGGTTTCGTGTTGATATTGTTCGTGATGTTCGCTCATTTCATGTATCCTTTGGAATGGTTTGAATCGAATGCTACTTTATATAAGGTCGTCTGAAAAAACTTCAAGCACACGGAAACCATCATAAGCATATTCCGCAATGCGCTATCGCAAATCGTTGATAAAAGGTAAGATACGCCGACACCATCCTATTTTCAGATGACCCCCGACATGAAAAAAGACCACCTGAACACAACCGATTTCAACCTCTGGCACACCATCCGCGAAGAAACCGCAGCCGCAGCCGCAGCCGAACCGATGTTGGCGAGCTTCCTGCATCAAACCGTGTTGCGCCACGACTCGCTCGATTCCGTCCTTGCCTATCATCTTTCCAGCAAACTCGGCAGCCCGATTATGGACGTGCGCGCCCTGTTTGAAATCTACCAGCAGGCATTGGGCAGCGACGCGCGTATCAGCAACTGCGTCGAAGCCGATTTGAAAGCCATTTACGAACGCGACCCCGCCTGCGACGAATATTCGCTGCCGCTCTTGTATTTCAAAGGTTTCCACGCCATTCAGGCGCACCGCATCAACCACTGGCTCTACCAAAACGGCCGCAAAACGCTGGCGTATTTCCTGCAAAACCGCATGTCGGAAGTGTTCGGCGTCGATATCCACCCCGCCGCCCGTTTCGGTCATGGGCTGATGCTCGACCACGCCACCGGTTTCGTCGCCGGCGAAACCGCTGTGTTGGGCAACAATATTTCCATCCTGCACGGCGTAACGCTCGGCGGCTCGGGCAAGGAAGGCGGCGACCGCCATCCGAAAATCGGCGACGGCGTGATGATCGGCGCGAACGCTTCGATATTGGGCAACATCCGCATCGGCGACAATTCCAAAATCGGCGCAGGCAGCGTGGTCGTTGCGGACGTGCCGTCGTCAATCACCGTCGTCGGCGTGCCTGCCAAACCGGTGGGGCGTTCGGTCAAAACCCCGTCGGCGGACATGGACCAGAGTTTGCAGGGTACGGCGATGGATTTTGTGATTTGAACTGAATCGCCTGATTAAGACCGCAGATATAGTGGATTAACTTTAAACCAGTACGGCGTTGCCTTGCCTTGCCTTAGCTCAAAGAGAACGATTCTCTAAGGTGCTGAAGCACCAAGTAAATCGGTTCCGTACTATCTGTACTGTCTGCGGTTTCGTCGCCTTGTCCTGATTTTTGTTAATCCACTATATAAAAAGGTCGTCTGAAAACCTGATGGATCAGGTTTTCAGACGACCTTTTTGATGTGAAGGGATTATTTGAAGATATAGGAATCGGGCATTTCGTCGAAGCTGACGACGCGGCCGCCTTTTTCTTTGGCAAATTTCTCTGCTTGGGCTTTGTCGGCAAAGGGGAGGGCGTCTTCCGCACCCATGCCGCCGATGAAGCCACTTTCGATGACGTAGTAGGCTTTTTTGCCGTCTATCCATGCGGTGTCGGCATTGGGTTTGCTCCAGTCTTTGACTTTACCCATGTCGGTAACATAGATGACGTGGATGCCTTTAGGCTCTTCGGGTAGCTTGGTGTAGCCGAACATCTGCTTGATGGTGGAGAACCAGACGGGGCGGTCGGGTTTGCCGTTGAGGTAGATTTGGGCTTTGGGGCCGTTGTGTTCGGTCAGGTTCATGCTGCAATAGTGCCCCACGGCGCGGTCGCTGATTTGCTGAGGTTCAGGCGGCGGGGTGTCATCCTCTTTGGGACAGGCACTCAGGAGCAGGGCGGCGAGGAGCGCAGGTAAAATCTTTTTCATATTTGTCGCTTTCCAAAAATTCTTGCTGCCAAGATAAGGGGAATAATAACCCATAATATCTGCGCGGTCAGCAATACGGGCATGGTCAGGCTGATTTGTTCGCTTAAGCCTGCCATGCCTGCGTACATGGCGGTGTTTTCGTAACCGGTCAGGTTGAACAGGCGGTAGATGTCGGTGGGGTTGAAAAGGAGGACGGTTTCGACGACGGGGGCGGTAATTGCTTGTTGTGTATCGGCGACGAGGATGCCCAAAAGCGCCATGTCGAAGATGACGACAAAAAACAGCCAAACGCCGATGGCGATACCGGCGGCGGTGCCGCGTTCTTTCACTTTCGCACTGATGAGATAGCCCATGGACAGGAATGCGGCACCCAAAATGACGCTGGCGGCAATCAGGAGGGCGAAGGGTTTCCACGCGGCGATGTCGAAACTGCCGTTGGCGAGTTGGAGCGTGATGCCTGCAATTCCGTAGCCTGCGGTGGTGGCGAGGGCGAGGATGATGAGGTGGCCGATGAATTTCCCGGCAAGGATTTGGTTGCGAGAAACGGGGTAGCTCAACAGCAGCGCCATGGTGCCGCGTTCGATTTCGCCGATGAGGGAATCGTAGGAGAGGAGCATGGCGATGAGCGGGATCAGGAAGATGGACAGGCTGGAGAGGCTGACGACGGTTACGGTCAGCGGATCGACTTTAACCGAGCCTGTCGGCGAGCTGCCGAGGAAGCCCAATGAGAGGGCGAGGGCGGCGAGCAGGACGGAGGCGGCGAGTACCCAACGGTTGCGCAGGCTGTCGCGGACTTCTTTTCCGGTGATAATCCAAATGGGGTTCATACGTCCTCCCTTTTTAAGAATTGTGCGTACATGTCGTCGAGTGTGGGTGTGTGGATGTCGAGGTAGGCGAGGTCGGACAGGTTGCCCAATTCGCTGAGTAATGCCATGCGTTCTTCAGCCTGACATTGCGCCCGATAGCTGAGGTCGTCTGAAAGCGGCTGCCAGCGTTCGCTTAAGGGACGCGGGGCTTTGAGGCGGATGTTGACGGTGAGGGGGAGTCCGCTTTGGACGTGCAACTCGTCCATGCTGCCGTCGGCGACTTTGACGCCGTTTTTCATGACGACGATGCGGTCGGCGTGGCCGTCGAGTTCGGCGAGGGCGTGGGTGCTGAGAAGGACGGTGGCGCCGCGTCCGTTGAGTTCGCGCACGACTTCGTAAAACATTTGGCGCGAGGCGGGGTCGAGGCCTGTGGTGGGTTCGTCAAACAGCAATACTTTGGGTTCTCCGAGCAAGGCTTGGGCGAGGGCGAGGCGTTGGCGCATACCTTTGGAGTAGGTGCCGACGCGGCGGCGGGCGGCTTGGGAAATGCCGACGCGTTCGAGGAGTTCGTGGTTTTTGGTGAGCGGCTGTTTTTTGAGTTTGGCGTAGAAATTGAGGGTTTCGATGCCGCTAAGGGAAGGGTGCAGGGCGACGGTTTCGGGCAGATAGCCGATTTGGCTGCGCAACTGCGCGCCCGCTTTACTTCCGGTGCGCTCGCCCAGCAGCATGACTTCGCCTTCGGTGGGGGTAATCAGCCCGAGTATCAATTTGATGAGCGTGGACTTGCCTGCGCCGTTGTGTCCGGCAAGACCGACACTTTCGCCCGCCTTCAAGACTAAATCGACTTGGTTGACGGCTTTTTGTGCGCCGAAGCGTTTGGTTACGTTTCTCAATTCGACATGGTGTGCGCTCATGAGTGCTTCCTTGTGTGGATGGGTTTCAGACGACGTTGAGGGTCGTCTGAAAAGGGCGTTCTTTGTATGGGGTCGTCTGAAAAAGGGAGAAGGGTTTCAGACGACGTTTGTTATGGGGCGGCGTTTTCGACTGTTGCCTGCGTTGCGGGTTACACCGTATTTGCGGCGGATGCCCGTCAGTACGGTAATGAGGGGCAAAACCTTGCTGCGGCGGGGTTTCAACGTCGTCTGAAAACTTTTCAGACGACCTTGCGGGGCGTGTTTGCCGGTTCCGCTTAGTTCAATGAGCCGTTTTCGGCATCGCTCCATTCGGACTGATGGGTTTTGGCTTCTTGCAACAGTTGTTCTTTCATGGCTTCGTATTTGGTGGTGGTTTTGTTGCTGCCTGCCTTCATCAGCGGTTTGCTGTCGATCACGCCGCCGGGGAGGATGGCGGGGAACTGCGATTGCGCCCATTTGACGATGCTGATGGCGGGGCTGTTCATCAGGAGGCGGGAAACAGGCGCGCGCCAGATGATTTGGTCGATGATGCCGTTGGGGCGGTACGCGCTGTCGCCGAAGCCGTCGCCGTCGAGGTCGAATGCGCTGTTGTCGCTCCAGTAGTTGCCGCGTCCGCCTTCGCCCCAGTCAAGAAAACGTGTGCTGACGTATTTGACTTGGCTTTCGTTGTTGATGAAGGCGTTGTCGGAAAGGGAAGTACCTTCGATGGCGGCGGTGAAGTGAATGCCGATTTCGCAGTTTTCAAAATGGTTGGCGACGATTTTGTTGTAGTTGGCGTTGTAGGCAAAAACGCATTTGCCGGCTTTGTTGATGATGTTGTCGTTGATTTCGGAATAGTTGACGTAGTTGAGCATGATGCCTTGGTCGCGGCTGCCGACGGCGATGTTGCCGTGTACTTTGAGGCGGTCGGAGAACATCAAAACGTAACCCATGTTGTTGCCGACGGAAATGTTGTCGCTGACTTCGCTGTCGTTGGTGTACATGTAGTGGACAGCGAAACGTAGGTCGCTGAAGCGGTTGTTTTTGTAGGTGTTGTTTTTGCTGGTGTTGGAGAAAATGCCGTCGCGGCCTTTGGAAATGTCGTTGCCGATAACTTGAGCGCCGGGGGCGTTCCAGACGGTGACGGCGTTGCCGCGTTCGTTGACGCGCAGGGTGGAGTCGCCAACGATTTTGTTCTCGCGCACCATGGAATCGGCAGAACCGTGGATATACACGCCGACGGAGTTGTCGAGGATGTTGTTGTGTTCGATTAAGGCACGGGGGGCAGTTTCTTCGAGGTAGATGCCGGCGTCCATGGCGGGCAGGCTCATGCCGGAACGGGTGACGGTGAGGTTGCGCAGGGTAACGTCGGGGGCGATGACGGCAATGGTGCGGCCGGTGCGGTCGCCTTCGATTTTGGCGGAGCGGTCGGCAGGACCTTCGATGGTGATGGGTTTGTCGATAAGCAGTTTGGTTTTGTAAGTGCCGGAGGCGAGCTTGAGCGTATCGCCTGCCTGCGCGCGCGCGATGACTTCGGGGAGGTTGTCGGTCGGGGAAACGTCGATGGTGGCTGCAAAGGTCGTCTGAATCATGCCGCCGAACATAAATGCCAGGACAGCGCGTCGCCATGTTTTGAATTGGGGTGTGTGCATGGAGTTCCTCTGATTCGTGCGGTGTGCGTCGGCACGGTAATGCCTGCCTGTGAGGGCCGTGTTTTTGTTTTATAGCGGAACAGTCTGTTGCGTCCAAACGGTTCTGCTATAAAAGGTCGTCTGAAAACGAGGGCAGCGGGTTTCGCTAAGACCTGAAAGTTTTTTCAGACGACCTTTCCGTTAAGTCAGTGATAAACCGTCAAACCCGATTATCGGGGTTTAACGATCATTTGACCGGACATTTCCATGTGCAGGGCGTGGCAGAACCATTGGCAGTAGTACCAGTGTACGCCCGGACGGACGGCTTTGAAGGTTACCGATTGGGTAGCTTGCGGGCCGATTTCCATAGCGATGCCGTAGCCTTCCAAAGTGAAGCCGTGGGTCAAGTCTTCGATGGTTTCGACGTTGGTCACATATACGGTTACTTCGTCGCCTTGGTTGACTTCGAATTGCGGGATGCTGTACGCAGGCGCAACGGCAGTCATGTATACGCGGACTTTGTTGCCCTCGCGGATGACTTTGGCGGCTTTTTCCAGCTCGACACCGTCTTTTTTCGCCTGTTCCACAGCGTCTTGCCAGAACCATGGGTCTTTGCGGTCCCAGGTTTTTTTCGGGTTGACTTTGGAAGCGGCAACCAGACACAGGTCATGCGGTTCGGCAAAGGTCGGGTTGTCGTGTACCAGGCGCATTTCGTCGCCGGAAATGTCGATCAACTGGTCGCATTCCGGTTTCAGCGGGCCGGCGTTGAGGAAGCGGTCTTTGGAGAATTTGTTCAAAGATACCAGCCATTTGCCGTCGGCTTCCTTGGTTTCGCCCATGGTCGTATGGTTGTGGCCGGGTTGGTAGTGGACGTCGAGTTTCTGTTTGATCGGATCCACTTTTTCGCCTTTGTAGGCTTTGATGGCGTCGTCGATGTTCCATTTGACCATTTGGCTGTCGATAAACAGCGTAGTGTAGGCGTTGCCACGGCCGTCAAACGCGGTGTGTAAAGGACCGAGACCCAGTTGGGGTTCGGCGACAACCACGTCGCGCTCTTTGATTTTGCCGGCGAACAAATCGTCCAGTTTGCTGACGTCCAATACGGTAACAGTCGGAGACAGTTTGCCGTTGAGCATGATGTATTTGCCGTCAGGGGAAGCGTTACAGCCGTGCGGAGAGTTCGGCACGGGGATGTAGCGGGTGTAAGGGGAATTGGCTTCTGCGCGGCCGTCCAGCATTTTCACGCCGTTGACTTCTTTGAAGTCGCCTTTTTTGATGCCTTCTTCGATGGCGGCAAGATTGAAGACCACGCACCAGTCTTGCTCGTTGGAAGAAGCACCTTGTACGGTCAGGGCGCGTTCGGAGTTGTAGCAGGTGGAGAAGGAGTATTTGCCTTGGTAGTCGGCATCGCCGTTGTCCAAGTTGCCGTCCACCAATACTTGCCATGCGATGTCCATGGTTTCACCGTCAATGGCGGTATAAACGGCATTCCAAGTTTTGGCGTCGTTCCAAGTACCCACGCCGCTTACCGGTACGATGTGTTCGCCGTTGGCAAAGACGTAGCCGGTTTTCGGATAACGTTGCGGACGCAGACCGTGTACACCGGAAACGTTAGGGATTTCGGTGATTTTGTCGGTTTTCATGAAGTCTAGGCGGACGCGGCAAACGCGGTTGTTTGCTTTGTCGTTGGCATACGCGTAGCGACCGTCGTAAGTTTGGTCGGTAAACGACAAGTGAGGGTGGTGCAAGTCGCCGTTAGGGTAGCAGCGCAGGCCGCTGTCTTTCAGGAACTGGTTGGTTTCCGGCGTATTTTTTTCATTCAAAATACGCAGGCTCTCGTTGGTACGGCCCCAACCGGTCGCGCTGTCCATGTTGAACACGGGGATACGCATCAGTTCGCGCATGGAAGGTACGCCGATCAAGCGCATTTCGCCCGATTGGCCGCCAGAGAGGAAGCCGTAGTATTGGTCGAGTTCGCCCGGACCGACTTCGGAAGTCTGTTTACCCGGTTCGGCAGAGGCATGAGACTCGGTTTTGGCGGCAGGTGCAGCACCTGAAGCAGCGGATTTATCGCCACCCTCTTTGGAACAGCCCGCCAAACCCAACAGACCGGCGCCGGCAATACCTGCGCCTGAAACGGCGGCAGTACCTAAGAATGAACGACGGCTTAAGCCGTTTTGTTCTAATTTTTCGTCTGACATACAACACTCCTTGGATAAAATTCGGCAGCCGGCGTTTTCAGACGACCTGCCGATTGAAAAAACGTATTTATGTTTATAAGTGTGGGTACGGTTGACCCAGTATTTCTTTAGGGTTTCAGATTATTCGCCGGCTTTAGGGGCGGTTTCTTTTTTCACAAACTGCACAACCTGCTCCTCAGGCTGCTGTTTTGCAGATGCGGTTTCGGGGTCGGCTTTTGCCGCCGCCTGTTTTTGTTTTTTCTTGTTGGTTGCCACAACTTGCGGACAACGTGTGTCATGGTGATACATGACTTGGCAGTGCAGGCACTGGATACATTCGTTCGGATGGATGTCGCCTTCCGGTGCAATCGCCTGAACGGGGCATTCGTGCGTACAGATTTGGCAAGGGTTACCGCACATTTTGTAGCGGCGAAGCCAGTCGAATACGCGGAATCGGCCGGGTAGGGCGATGCCCGCGCCCAATGGGCACAGATAGCGGCAGAAGAAGCGCTCGATGAACAGGCCGGCAACCAAAAGGGTAACGGCAAACGCGACAAACCACCATTCGCGGACGAATTTCAAAATAATCGCCGTTTTAAAGGGTTCTACCTCTGCGAATTTTTCCGCCGTGCCCAAATCGTACAGGGAAATTGCCAACAGTGCGAAGAAAATGACGTATTTAATCGCAGTCAGGCGCGTGTGCAGCAGGTGCGGCACGGTAATCTGTTTCACGCCCAATTTTTTGGCGATACGGTTGGTCAACTCTTGCAGTGAACCGAAGGGGCAGAGCCAGCCGCAGAATGTACCGCGGTTCCACAGCAGCATGGTTGCGGCGGTAAACAGCCACAAAATGAACACAATCGGATCCATCAGGAAGAAGTCCCAACGGAATTCGGTCAGGATGGCGGAGAACAGCGTCAGCGTATTGACGACCGACAGTTGCGCCTGAGCGTACCAGCCGATATAGAACAGGGTAAATGTCAGGAATACCAGGCGGAAGCGGTCGTACCATTTCTCATAGCGGACAATCCAGTCCTGGAACAGGAAGACCAAAAGCAGGATGGTCAAGGCGATGCCGACTACGGCGATTTGTCCCTGTTTCGCTTTCCACACCTGTTTCCAGAGTTGGTTGGATGCACCATCGTTTGAAGAGGCTTCAGAGGCTTCTTCGGCTATGCCTTTGGTGTCTGAGGCTTGGTCGGCGGTAGGAGCGGCTGCCGGTTCGACTGGTGCACTGATTTCGACGGGAGGTGCTTTCGGGTCATCGACATAGTAACCTTGAGGCAGTTCGTAATCCAAATCGGCGGTTACGAACGCTTTGTCGTTTACGCTCAATACGCGTTGAACCATCAACTGCAAACGCCAAGGTTCGGCAGCATCGAATTCCACACCTTCGGGAATCGTAAACCAAGATACTTCTTTAAAGTGGGGCGCGCCTTCGGCTGCCAAATCAACCAAGCGTTCGTGTTGCGCGTCGGTGAAGCGGAAGCTGTTTTCGCCTTGAATCATCTCGATACGGTCGAAAATGCCACCGCGGACATAACCCGAACCTTTCCAAGAATAACGGCCTTCACCGGCAACCAAGACAGCTTGTTGACCCGGTTGCAGACGGTTTTGCAGGTTTTTCCAACCTTCCTCGCCCAACAGGCTTTTGCCGATGGAAGGCTGGCTGACTACGGCAGTGTACAAATCGATAAAGGTATCGTCGCCTGCACCTTGTTCGGCGTGTTCGGCAACACCTGCTTTGCCGCCTTTTTCAAACAGCTTGTTGATTTCGTCAACTGTAATGTGCAGATGACCGATGGCTTTTTGTTCCAGCAGCGCATTCCAAGATTGAATGTCCTGTTTGTCAGGATTGACAGCGCGGCGAGGTCGGGTTTGAGCCGCAGGGGCAGCAGCCTGTTGTGTATCCGCAGCATTGGCGGAGGTCGTCTGAACGGCTTTGTCAGTACCCAAACCATATTTGCCGGCAACAACTTTGAACGAACGCTGGATACTGTCGTTAATCACCATCAGCGTAACAGTCGCGCCGCTGATGATGTCCCCGGGGGCGACACCTGGAGTAGGTGGGTTTTTAATAAAATTCAAACCGATATATTTATTGATGAATTTATCCACACGCGATTGCGGAATACCAATAAGCATAATCGGCTCATGGTGATCGACCAGCTTCGCACCGGCAATCGTTCCGTCGTTGGCCAAAGCCATCATCGTATCAATCGGTTTGCTCGAATAGCCGCGCGTATTGACCACGTCCGTCGTGATATACACCAAACCCAACTGCTCGTTGCCCTTATAAACACGGGCAACCATAGGCTTGCCTTCAGGCTTGCCATAACGGTCTGCACCCGGAAAAATTTCCGAAGGCTGGACTTTTGACAGGAAGTCAGGCAAACGCTCGGCGTAAGCGGGCAGTGTCGAAAACAATAGGACAAATACGGCAAACATCGCCAGCATCGTATTCAAGATGCCTGATGTGTGTTTCATTTTTAGGCAGGACATGGCTGTTCCCGATTATTCGATACTCTAAACATTAACATTATATGAATCCATTATTTGCAATAATTTGACCTATGTCAAATTTACAAATCTTAAAACCTGGTTTTAACGGTAAGTAATACTTTGTGATTATATGGGGATGGCTCTATTTTTGTTGCTAATGGAATAGAAAACCGGGTAATTAAATAATTTTGGGTTTTGTGGTGTATTAATATGTTTTCGATATAGGGCAATCGCAATCTGTACATAGCGCAGGTAATGCGGTGCTGATTTGTTTAATATAGTGGATTAAATTTAAATCAGGACAAGGCGACGAAGCCGCAGACAGTACAAATAGTACGGCAAGGCGAGGCAACGCCGTACTGGTTTAAAGTTAATCCACTATATCTTCAAGTTGCAGTTTATTGAGTAATCTTTAAATTCGTTCGATAGCAGTAAAAAAGGTCGTCTGAAAACCAAATTTGATTTTCAGACGACCTTGGATTCGGATTTCAAGTGCAACACTAGGGTACCAGTGGTTGGAACAGATTCAAGAATAAAACACTTGGTGTTTCGTAGCCAAGTGTTTTTCTTGGCCGGTGGTTCAACTCATCTTGAACCCTGCGTATCTCCCGATCACTGATGTTTCGGAAATCGGTTTGTTTGGGGAAATATTGTCGGATGAGTCCGTTGGTGTTCTCATTCAGCCCTTTCTCCCAAGAATGGTAGGGGCGGCAAAAATAGGTTTTCGCTGCTAATGCTTTGGCTATTTTGGTGTGTTGGTAGAACTCTTTGCCGTTATCCATGGTGATGGTGTGGACTCTGGCTTTATGTGCCCTTAATACCCTAATGGCTGCCTGGGCAGTGTCTTCGGCCTTTAAGTTATCCAATTTGCAGATGATGGTGTAGCGGGTAACGCGTTCGACCAAGGTCAATAATGCGCTTTTCTGATCTTTGCCGACGATGGTGTCGGCCTCCCAATCGCCGATGCGGGCTTTTTGGTCGACGATAGCGGGTCGGTTTTCTATGCCGACGCGGTTGGGCACTTTGCCTCCGGTCCATGTGCTGCCGTAGCGTTTGCGGTAGGGTTTGCTGCATATTCTGAGGTGTTGCCACAAAGTGCCGCCGTTGCTTTTGTCTTGGCGGAGGTAGCGGTAAACGGTGCTGTGGTGGAGTGTGATTTGGTGGTGTTTGCGCAGGTAGGCGCATACTTGTTCGGGACTGAGTTTGCGGCGGATAAGGGGGTCGATGTGTTGAATCAGCTGCGAATCGAGCTTATAGGGCTTTCGCTTACGCTGTTTGATAGTCCGGCTTTGCCGCTGGGCTTTATCGGCGCTGTATTGCTGCCCTTGGGTGCGGTGCCGTCTGATTTCGCGGCTGATGGTGCTTTTGTGGCGGTTAAGCTGTTTGGCGATTTCGGCGATGGTGCAGTGGCGTGACAGGTATTGGATGTGGTATCGCTCGTCTTGGGTCAGTTGTGTGTAGCTCATGGCAATCTTTCTTGCAGGAAAGGCCGTATGCTACCGCATACTGACCTTTTTCTGTTATGGAAAGTTGCACTTCAAATGCGAATCCGCCGACCTTTAGTTTTCCAACGCATCAAACGGCTATTTGCCTGCTTTCAACGATTGCCACAGGCGGACGCTCAGGCGGCTCGCATCTGTTGATTTGGGCGATACGATGAAACTTTTATCCATCAATTCCTTGGTTGGGAAAATAGACACATCGCCGGTATATTTCTCGTCCATCAATGCGCGGGCAGGGCGGCTGGCGGGGGCGTAGGTAACGAAATTGCCGTTTTGCGCCGCGACTTCGGGAGCGAGCGTGTGGTTGATGTATTTGTGCGCATTGGCGGTATTTTGGGCATCGCGCGGAATCATCAGGGAATCCACCCAGATGCCGACGCCGCTTTTGGGTGCTAACACTTCGATTTCGACGCCGTTCTTCGCTTCTTGCGCGCGTGTTTTGGCGATGTTCAAATCGCCGCCGTAACCGACTGAAACGCAAAGGTTGCCCGCCGCCATATCGTCAATATAGCCTGACGAAGTGAAGCGTTTGATGTCGGGACGCACTTTTTTCATCATGTTGACGGCGGCTTTGATGTCGTCGGGGTTTTCGGTATTCGGGTCTTTGCCTAAATAATGCAGCGCGAGAGGGATTTGTTCGATGGCGCTGTCAAAATAGCTGATGCCGCAGGATTTCAGCTTTTTGGTGTATTCGGGATTGAACACCAAATCCCATTCGTTTTCGGGCAGCTGCTCCGTCCCCAAGGCTTTTTGAACCAGTTTTTTATTGATAGCGAGCGTATTGATGCCCCAAAAATATGGGACAGCGTATTGGTTGCCCGGATCGACTTTTGCCATCATGGCAAGCAGGTCGGCATCAATGTTAGCGTAGTTCGGGATTTGGCTTTTGTCTATTTTTTGATACGCTCCGGCTTTGATTTGGCGTCCGACGTTGGCAATGGACGGGGCAACGAGATCGTAACCGGATTTGCCGGTCAAAAGTTTGGCTTCCAGGGCTTCGTTGCTGTCGTAGTAGTCGTAGCGGACGTTGATATGCGTATTTTTTTCGAACGCTTCAAGCGTGGCGGGATCGACGTAGTCCGACCAGTTGTAGATATTGAGTTTGTCAGACGAAGTATGCGAAGAGTGGGCGGAAGATTCTGCGGCGGTTTGTTGTCCGCCGCTACATGCAGTCAAGACGAGGCCGATGAGTGCCGCCGCCATTGAAGTTTTTTTCATGGATACAGTCCTTTTGCGAAAGAGGAAAACATTGCAGCGGTGGCAGCGGGTAATATAGTGGATTAACTTTAAATCAGGACAAGGCGACGAAGCCGCAGACAGTACAGATAGTACGGCAAGGCGAGGCAACGCCGTACTGGTTTAAAGTTAATCCACTATACAAACTGACCACATGCAAAAGGTTAACTGTGGGGGCGGCCGGCATATGCCTCAGGCCCTTGATTCAGCAGGTTCGCATTAAACGGCAAAATCCCTGTCGGCGCAATAGTTTAGACAGGAAAATTTCTTCGTTTTTTCATTGCTTTCCGCTATGGTTTTCTTCATAAACAAAAAAATATTCAGACGACCCGAAAAGGTCGTCTGAAAAAAGTTGCAATTGCCTTATTTTCAATCTTGAGGCAAGGGAAAAATAGGGATTGTGCCAACAAAATTGCAGAAAGGATGAATATTAAAGATTCCAACGATATCGTGTTGTTGAAATGCAAATTATATTTGAAATAAATAATAATTTTTATCAAGATAAAAAGAGTTGTCTAATAATCCATAAATCATTATGATTGAGTTTGGTATTTTTACTCAATTTTAAAATTCGAGGAGGACTCATGAAGAAAATATTGATTACTTTAACCGCAGCAGCCCTACCTTTTGCAGCATCCGCCGAAGTTGTCCTGTACGGACAAGTTAAAAGCACCATCACCTCCGGACAGGTGAAAATCAAAGGTAGCGAAGGTACGGAAAAAAGCGCGACCGCGACCCGTATCAATGACAATACCTCGCGTATCGGCTTCAAAGGCAATGAAAAACTTTCAGACGACCTCAAAGCCATCTGGCAAATTGAACAGCGCACTTCCATTTTGGGCGAATCCAACAGCCAACGTTTCGGCAACCGCAATTCCTTCATCGGTTTGGAAGGCAACTTCGGTAAAGTTCGCGCCGGTAACATCGACAACATGCTCAACGAAATGGATACCATTGATCCATGGATGTATAAAACCGACGCCATGGGTTTGGGTATCAACACCCGCACCGGCGTACGTACGACCTCTTTGCGTTATGACAGCCCTTCGTTCGGCGGATTCAAGTTCAATGCCTCCTACGCTCCGCGCGACAACCGCAATCCGGACGACAGACACGTACACGAAAAACCGAGCAAAGAGCAATATACTGCCGGTTTGATCTACGAAAACAACGGTTTCGCCACCAAACTGGGCTACGGTCATTATAAAGGCGCGTACACCAACAAAGACGGCAAAGCCAAAGCTGCCCAAATCGCTAAGATTGAAAGCTACTACGACAAAGACAACCTGTTTGTCGGCGTAGGTGCGCAATATGCCAAAGGCCATGAAAGCGCGAACAAATATTTGGCGCACTTTACCGATGATTTCAATACCTACAAAGGTGTTGACATCACTAAAGATTCAGGCAAAGAAGAAGCTGTTAAGGTTGTAGATGCAGCCGTTACCGTGGGCTATACCTTCGGTAACTTGACCCCGCAACTCAGCTATGCTCACGGTTGGGCGGCAAAAGGCGTGAACAGCGGCGAGAAACTGGTTGATAAATTCGACCAAGTTGTGGTTGGTGCTAAATACAAATTCAGCAAACGCACTTCCATGCTTGCTCATGCCGGCTATATGAAACTGGGCAGCAAAACCCGCCTGACTCCTGATTACACAGGCTCTGTTGAGCAAAAAGCCGTTTCTTTCGGCTTGGCACATAAATTCTGATTAAGTAGGACAAATAGTCAGAAAATATAAAAGGTCGTCTGAAAACTCAGTTTGGGTTTTCAGACGACCTTTTTAGTTTGGTCTTTGGTTTCCCTACATTCCGTTTCCCGATAAAATACACGCTTTCGATTTTGACTCTATCTGCCATGCCGACCGACCTTCAAGCCATCAACCGCCTGCTGCCGCAAACTCAGTGCCGAGAATGCGGCTATCAAGGCTGCCTGCCTTATGCACAAGCTTTGTTGCACGAGGATGCGCCTGTTAATCTGTGCGCGCCCGGTGGAGAAGCGGTGATGGTAGACATTGCCGCCTTATTGGGTAAGCCGTGTGTCGCGCCGGTCAAAACTCAGCCCAAAGCCATCGCCCTGATAGACGAGGCCGCCTGTATCGGCTGTACCGCCTGCATCCGCGCTTGCCCTGTCGATGCGATTATTGGCGCAAGCAAGTTCATGCACACCGTTATCAGCGACGAATGCACAGGCTGCGGACTCTGCCTTCCGCCTTGTCCGGTGGATTGTATCGACATGATACCTTCCGAACACGACTACCTCCCCGCCGCGCGCAGCCTGAGCCACTCTTCCGAAGCGCGTTTCGCCGCCGCCGAACACGCGCAAAGCCGCTTTGATTGGCACACCGAGCGCAAAGCGCGTGATGAGGCAGAACGCAAAGCCATGCTTGCCGAGCGCGAAGCCGCCGTTAAAGCCAAGCAGGCGCAAATTCAAGCCGAAACCAAAGCTGCTGCCAAACCTGCCTTCAATCCCATGGATTTGATTGCCAAAGCCATGGCGAAAGCCCAATCCCAACAAGACAAACTGGTTGCTTCCGACAACCGCGAAGCATTCAAAAACCGACAAATCGAAGAAGCCAAAGAGCGCGCCGAATTGCGCCGTGCCCAACGCGATGTCAAATATGGCAACGAAGAAGAAAAAGCCGCCGCGCTTGCCTATCTGCGCCGTTATAAAGCGGAGCAGGAAGCAGCCAAAGAAATACGATGATTTTGGTGGAGAGACTTTAAAGGTCGTCTGAAATAGGTTTTCAGACGACCTTTAAGCTAAATCGAATATGGGATTGATGATATGTTGGGGATAGTGCAAACAGTGTCTTTACTTTGAAATCCCCGATTGTCAGATACGCTTCCTAAACTTATCATTTCTCGCACACAAAACCTGATTTACGCCAAAGTCTCGGGTTGTCGTGTATGAAAACAGGCTGCACAAAACTGTTTTGTATGGTAAAGTTTGCTTTTAATAACTCGGCGGTTTAAAGCCGTCATTCAGGGGCTGTTTGAATTTAAAATCAGATTTATTGGAAACGCTGCATCATTTGCGCGGCGTATTTCGAGAAGCGGGCTGTGTGTCCGTCTGGTTTTAAATTCAAGCAGCCCTTTGCGTTTGCAAAAACAGATAGAAGGTAGATTCCCATGCAATCTTGGCAGCTTCCCGAACATGTTGCCGATGTGTTGCCGACCAACGCCCGACAGTTGGAAAGCGCGCGAGAGCAGTTGTTGACTTTGTTCCGAGTGCACGGTTACGAGCTGGTACAGCCTCCGCTGATGGAATACAGCCATTCCCTGCTGACGCACATTGACGCGGGTTTGTCTTTGAAAACCATTTTGGTGGTCGATCAGCTGAGCGGTCGGCAGTTGGGCATCCGCGCCGATATTACGCCTCAAGTGGCGCGTATCGATGCGCATCTTTTGTCTGCCAATCAAGGGATTAACCGATTGTGTTACGCAGGCCCTGTGTTGCACGCACGGCCGGAGGGTTTGCTCAATATGCGCGAACCTTTGCAAGCAGGGGCGGAGATGTATGGTTTCGCCGACATCAGAGCGGATATCGAACTGATTGACTTGATGCTCAAGAGCATGAAGATTGCCGATATGGGCGAGGTTTTGCTGTCGCTGGGTCATATCGGCGTATTCCGCGCTTTGTCCGATGCGGCGCATTTAAATGCGGAGCAGTCCAAAACGCTGCTTGCTTTGATGCAGGATAAAGATACCGAGGCGGTCGAAGCGCAGGTCAAGGCTTGGAAGCTGGACGGTATGTGGGCAAAAGCATTCTCGCTGCTGCCGCGTCTGTATGGCGGACGGGAAGTGTTGTCCGCCGCACGCGAACGATTGCCGGATTTGTCTGTGGTCGGCAGCGCCTTGGACGAATTGCAGGCAGTGTGCGACGCATTCCCGAATCAGAAAGTCCATATCGATTTGTCCGAACTGCGCGTCGACAATTACCACACAGGCTTGCTGTATGCGGCATACGGCTCCAATTCCCATGACGCGGTCGCTCGGGGCGGGCGTTATGACGGATTGGGCGAATATTTCGGCCGCGCACGTCCTGCGACGGGATTCAGTTTCGACTTGCGCAGCTTTATCGGACGTTTGCCCGCCATTGAGCGGCAGCCCGTCGTGTTGGTCGATGCGGACGATGCCGAAGCGGCACGCGAAGCAGTCGAAGCCTTGCGTGAACAAGGGCAGTGTGTCGTGATTGATTACGGTATCGGACACAACGCTTCGGAAGAGATTACAGGTCGTCTGAAAAAGTCGGACGGCGTTTGGCAGGTTGAGAAACTTTAAATACCCATTCATAGCGGATTAAAGGCAAATCAGGGTAGGGCGAAAAGCCGTCTTGGTTTGAAGTTGATTCACAATAATTTTTTAATATTAATAGGTTATATGGCTATGGCTAAAAATGTTGTAGTAATCGGCGCCCAGTGGGGCGATGAAGGCAAAGGTAAAATCGTTGACTGGCTGGCGGAAGAAACCAGCGGTGTTGTGCGTTTCCAAGGTGGACACAATGCTGGACACACTTTGGTCGTCGGCGGCAAGAAAACCA
Organism: Neisseria sp. Marseille-Q2251; assembly: GCF_940793045.1. NCBI lineage: Bacteria > Pseudomonadati > Pseudomonadota > Betaproteobacteria > Neisseriales > Neisseriaceae > Neisseria > Neisseria sp. Marseille-Q2251. The sequence goes on along the minus strand of NZ_CALNWV010000005.1, from coordinate 89,401 downwards.
TTTTGCGCCTGATTCCGAGCGGCATCCTGCATGAAAACCTGGATTGCTTTATCGGCTCCGGCGTTGTAGTTTCCCCTGAAGCATTGTTGGGCGAAATTGACGAATTGAACGCAGCAGGCGTGAAAAACGTTGAAGGTCGTCTGAAAATCGCGCCGACCTGCCCGCTGATCCTGCCTTACCACATCGCGCTTGACCAAGCCCGCGAAGCATCGCGCGGCAAAGGCAAAATCGGCACGACCGGTCGCGGCATCGGTCCAGCCTACGAAGACAAAGTGGCACGCCGCGCCATCCGCGTCGTCGATTTGCTGCATCCTGAAAAACTGCGTGAAAAACTGGATGCCGTCCTTGCCTATTACAATGTTCAACTGCAACATCTGCACAATGCCGAGCCAGTGAAAGCGGAAGACGTGATGGCGGTTATCGAAAAAGTCGCTCCGCTCATTACGCCGATGATTACCGACGTATCCCGCGTGTTGAACGAGAAAAACAAAAACGGCGAAAAACTGCTGTTTGAAGGCGCACAAGGCACGCTGTTGGACATCGACTACGGCACTTACCCCTTCGTTACCTCTTCCAACTGCTTGGCAGGAGCCGCTTCTGCAGGCGCGGGCGTAGGTCCGCAAATGCTGGATTATGTTTTGGGTATCGTCAAAGCCTATACCACGCGCGTCGGCTCAGGTCCGTTCCCGACTGAATTGTTTGACGAAGTAGGTGCAGGTTTGGCAGAACGCGGACACGAATTCGGCTCCGTAACCGGCCGCGCACGCCGTTGCGGTTGGTTTGATGCCGCCGCGTTGAAACGCTCCATCCAAGTCAACGGTATTTCCGGTATGTGTATCACCAAACTGGACGTGATGGACGGCATTGAAACCATCAATATCTGCGTCGGCTACGAATTGCCCGACGGCAGTAAAACCGACATCCTGCCTTGCGGTTCCGATGCGGTAGAAACTTGCCAACCGATTTACGAAACTATGCCCGGCTGGAGCGAATCCACTTTCGGCGTGAAAAGCTACGACGCATTGCCTGCCAATGCCAAAGCATATTTGAAACGCATTGAAGAAGTCTGCGGCGCACCGGTAGCCATCGTCTCCACCGGTCCAGACCGCGAAGAAACCATCGTTTTGCATCATCCGTTCGCATAAGGGTTTGATTGTAAAAGGTCGTCTGAAAACTTGGGTTTTCAGACGACCTTTTTGTATAGGTCTGACGTCAATCGGCAGTCATGAAAAGAGGTTTCTTTTGCCAATCATTTTCCTATATTTATGATTTCCTTAGTAATAAGCAGTATTGTTGATTTCGTAACGTTGATGGATTTCAGCATCTGGCAATACAAATTTTTGTCCATCTTTTTGAAGATATGCTTCGGTCAATTCAAAATGATCATCAAATTTCAATTTCAACGTGGCAAACTCATTTATTGAAGGTGTACTGATATTATGCGCTCGAGTCCTTCCGGGGAATGCCTGTTGAAATATTTTGTATAACCCGTTTAGTCGGGCATCATCGTATATGATTTTATAATCATTCTGTTCTTGTTCTTCAGTCTTAAATGGATGCAATCTGATACCCCACCGGTTACCCGTTTCTTTGTCTATTAACCATATCTTGATGTAAGTTGGCATCGCCTTCATTGTATTCTTCTCTTCTTCGATTCTCTCCTTACCTATGGCTGTCCAGCGTTCTGTATTGGCGAATTCCATATAATATTCGCCATTCCATTCTCCCCCATCCACTTCAACTTCCAAATTCCATGGATATTTCGTTTGCATCTGTTTGTACCACTCCGCACTGACCTTTTTGGGCCCATCAATATAAGAGTGGTAGAAATTGGGGTATTCTTTACGGACTCTGTCTAAATATTCTTTCCGTTCTTCAAGATTGTGAAAACGTGCGACTCTGTAATACCATATTTCATTGAAATGATGTTTGGCAGCCTCTTCCACAGAAGGCATGATTTCTTTTGCCTGCCAGGACATCAATTCCTTGCGAATAAATACATTGGCAAGGTTCAGCGTCACCCAGCCGTCAGGAGCAACAGCCAATTCAAAATCATTGGGAGATTCATATTGCGGAGTTTCTGTGTCCTCTACTGCATTATTGAATACCCTGTAACTTTTTGCCATCATAGGACGTATCTTGTCGGTTGGAATGGCTTCATCCAACTGATAAAATTTATTTTCAAACTGAGAGGAATAGGTAAAAGTCAGCCTTTCGGGAAGTAAATCAAACTCTGCCGTTCTTCCCAAATACCCTCCTCTTCCCCATATAGAACCCGTACCAAAGAAATTTCGCAATACTGTTCCGTTCTGCAAATAAAAATCAGAACTGTACTTATTTGATACATCTATTGCTTCTGCATCCAATGTTAAATATGAGGAATTTTCTGGTGTGGCGTTAACCAATATTGCATCTGCCATCGTAATTCCCCAAACCATGCCTTTTACTTGCTCAGAATTGCTGTTGCCTTCAATCATTCTGTTTAAGCCTGTATTTGCCAATGCAATACTGAGATAGCCTGCTGCTACTATTCCTAAAAGGATATTTGTTTTCTTGTGTTTCATTCAGACGACCTGTTGACTAATCTATTGATTCCAATATAGATAAGAGTTAATGATTTCCATCCAATATCTGTAAATTACCCAGCCATTGAGCAAAATAAAAATAACTGCGCAATATTTCCAATGACGGTTTTGATACATTCTGATGATGCAGTAGGCATTGATAATTAGAAAAAACGCATATTTGCCAATTTCTTCCCAAAATACCTGAAGCGCTAACACCCAATATCCCATATCTCCACCCGTTTAAATTTTTTCAAGGTTTTCATTATCAAATTTAAAAATTATCTCCATGTTGCTGTTAGCAGTGATTGAACCCTATGAGTGAGGTCGTCTGAAAACGATATTTCAGTTTTTCAGACGACTTTTTTCTATCATTAGACCTGATTGACAGCGTTTGTATGAAAAATAGATGCATTATACATTATTAAACGAAAGGCGATTTTGTTCATATCAATACAAGCATCTTATCCAATCGCCTGAAAAACTTTTCAGACGACCTGTAAACCTATATGATTGCACGGCGATACAAACAAAGGAGCAAATTCAATGTCAACAAACGAATACACGCAAATCGGCTGGATAGGTTTAGGTCAAATGGGCAATCCGATGGTAACGCGGCTTTTGAACGCCGGTATTGAAGTCGGTGTTTACAACCGCTCGCCCGATAAAACCGCCGACCTTGCCAATAAAGGCGCGAAAGTGTACGCAAGCACCATCGATCTTGTCCGCGCTTATCCCGTTATTTTTCTGATGGTTTCCGACTTCGCGGCTGTGCGCGATATTTTGAGTGAAGAGGTTCGCGAGGAGCTTGCGGGCAAAATCATTGTCAACATGAGCACTATTGCTCCTTCTGAAAATCTTGCCGTTAAAGAATTGGTCGAAGCTGCGGGCGGTCAGTTTGCAGAAGCGCCTGTTTCCGGTTCGGTCGGTCCTGCTACCAACGGTACGTTGCTGATTTTGTTTGGTGGAGAAGAAAGTGTTTTAACGCCTCTGCAAAAAGTGTTTTCCATTGTCGGCAAACAAACTTTCCATTTCGGCGGGGTAGGGAAAGGTTCGGGTGCAAAACTCGTGCTCAACTCCCTGCTGGGTATTTTCGGCGAAGCATACAGCGAGGCTATGCTGATGGCCCAACAGTTTGGTGTCGATACGGGTACCATTATCGAAGCCATCGGCAATTCCGCAATGGATTCGCCTATGTTCCAAACCAAAAAATCGCTGTGGGCAAACCGTGAATTCCCACCTGCCTTCGCACTCAAACACGCTTCCAAAGACCTTAATCTGGCGGTCAAAGAGCTGGAGCAAGTCGGTAAGTCGCTGCCTGCCGTTGAAACGGTTGCTGAAAATTACCGCCAAGCGGTAACGGCAGGTTACGGAGAGCAAGACGTTGCCGGAGTTTATTTGAAATTGGAAGAACGTTAGAAATAGCGTTGTCTCAGAATATGGGTTCAAGGTCGTCTGAAAACCGTATAGAAGTTTTCAGACGACCTTGTTATCGCAGGCAACCCCCAATAAATACTGCTTCAATCGGCTTCTCAACTTCATACGAAAGCTGCACCTCTAAAAAGGATATTTCCCATGACGCAAAATGAAAAACAACACACTAAACCACAAGGCGAGCTTTTGCTGCGCACCGTTGCTATGCCGCGCGACACCAATCCAAACCAAGATATTTTCGGCGGCTGGATTATGTCGCAAATGGATTTGGGCGGCGGTATTTTGGCGGCGGAAATCGCACAAGGCCGCATTGTTACCGTAGCTGTTCAGGAAATGAATTTCATCCGCCCTGTGAAAGTGGGGAATGTCGTCTGTTGCTACGGCCGCTGCGTGAGCGTGGGTAATACTTCGTTACAACTGAAAATCGAGGTTTGGGTAAAAACATTGATGAACGATCATCTTACTGAAGATCGCCAACTTGTTACGGAAGCTGTCTTCACTTATGTTGCCATTGATAGTGAAGGTAACAAACGCCCGATTCCGAAAGAGGGTAATCCAAAACTGGAAGGCTTGATTTAAGCAAAAAAGGTCGTCTGAAAACGGGTTTCAGACGACCTTTTAATTTGGTATTGGGATTAAATTTTATCTACTATAAAAACTTTCTCTTTAAAGGGAAGTGTGGTGATGATGTAGGGTAAATTAAGTTTCTTGGCAAATAAAAAGTCGCCTGAAAAATTTCAGACGACTTTTTGATGAACAATGATCTTAACTGCCGATTAATTTCAAACGTTGACCGGGTGTCACGCCATTGGTATTTCGATTCCAGCGGCGGATATCGTTTACATCAACATTGAAGCGGTTGGCGATGGTATTTAAAGTATCGCCTCTGCGAACGGTATAAGAAACGTTTCGGATGCTGTTTCGAGTTTTAGCAGGTGCTGCGGTAACACGCAACAGCTGACCTTTACGGATGTTATTGCCTTTGATGTTGTTGGCAATAATCAAATCAGCAACGCTCAAATTGTAACGACGGGAGATATTAAACAGCGTATCACCATCGGCTACACGGTGCATACCGGCACCTGCAGTTTGAGATTGCTGCTGATTGCCCGCACGAGCTAAACGTGCCTCAGTACGGCTTTGTTGTTTGGCAGTATTGGCGGCAATGCGCTCGCTACGTGCTTTGACTGCGTCAGACGCAACATTTTGCTCGCTCGCAGCTTGTGCGACTACTGTATTTTCAGTTTGAGTGCGAAGATTAGAGTCCACCAATGCCATCAGTTCATCAGCTGTTTCAGTAGCTTGCGCCGGAGTGGCTTGAGCAGTAGTCAACTCAGTAGTTGTATTCGCAGCAGTTTGCTCGACAACGGCAGGCTTGCTTTCAGCTTGAGCCAATTGGGCAAATATTTCAGGAATACGTTCTTCTTTGACATTTGCTGATGCCAAATCTGCAGAAGAGTTGGTTTGAACGGCTGCAGGTGCGGCAGTGATATCTGCTTTGGCGACAACCGTAGAAGCTGCGGAAGTGACTTTGCTTTCTTCGATAGCAGGGGCTGATTGTGCAACCAAAGTTTCGGATACTGCTTTTTTGCCTAGAGCTACATAATCAGTAGGTGTTGCGGCAACGGGCTTGATGTTTGCAAAATTCGTCGTAGGAATATTTGCTTTTGTCGTTTGAATAGGCGCCATTTCCGGCATATTGGAACGGTAAGTATCCGGTCTGTTATCGACATCGATGAACGCGAGCGTATTAGATGTTGTCGAATTAGTTGCTTGATTCTTGGCTACCAAAATACTGCGGTCGGAAGACAGGGAGTTATTACCCAATCCGTTCAGTCGTTTGATTTCGGCAACGCTCATGCCGGTTTCTGCAGCGATGGCGTTCAAGCTGGTATTGTTTCGAGATGTGTATACGTTCCAAGACAACAAAGTATCGGGATTTGCGTTTCGGTAGTTTTTCTCGAAAGAAGCCACAGAATCAACAGGCAGCAACAGGCGGCGATTGTTTTTCGGGATGAATACAGGCGCATTGAATCCCGGATTGAGTGTCAGCAATTCGCTTTCGCTGATGTTGGCGAAGCGGGCGATAGTGCTGTTGTCAATCGGCTTGTCGATGCTCAGGGATTTGAAATACGGCTGATTGTTAATTTCGGTGATATTCATGCCGAAAGTTTGCGGGTTTGCAACGATATTGCGTACGGCCAAGAGTTTGGGAACGTAATTCCGTGTTTCGTCAGGCATACGCAGATTTTCGTAAATCGGCTCTAAGCCTTGCGCACGCGCCCGATTGACGGCGCGACCGACATTACCTTCGCCCCAGTTGTAGGCAGCCAGTGCAAGAGACCAGTCGCCGAATAATCCGTGCAGGTATTGCAGGTAATTCAATGCTGCGTCAGTTGCTGCGTAGACATCGTGACGGCCATCATACAAAGGGGTTTTTTCCAAGCCGTAGTGGCGACCCGTTGCAGGCATAAACTGCCATAGACCGGATGCGCCGACATGTGATTTCGCTTTGGTAACGAATGCGCTTTCGATAAACGGCAGCAATGCGATTTCGGCAGGCATATTGCGTTTTCTGACTTCGTTGGCAATATGGTACATATAAGGTTTGCTGCGGGTAATGGTGCGGTCGAAGTAGGCGCTATTGGCAGCGAATTTGCTCTCATGGCGGCGAACAAGTTCGGAATTGACCTCGTTAATACGGAAATCCTTGCGCAATGATGCCCAAAGGCTGCCCGTTCCGAAAGTTTGCGCTTTGGCTTGATCCAAAAGAGAGGAATTGAGGCGCATCATTGCCATACCTACTTGATCTGGTGTGGCATTTTGAGCGTATGCTGCGCCTGAAGCTGCGGATAAACTTGAAATGGTAAGTGCGATGGTTTTCAGTTTTGCCATGATGAATCAATAATTATCAATGATATAAGGTTAAATTTAGTCTACCCGATGGTACTGTTTGAAGATGTAGCCGTCAAGGTAATGGGGGTGAAATTTACATATGCTTGAGTCTTAATGCTAAAATCTGTGGCATAAATACGGCGATTGCATTGTATTTTTCTATCGGACAGTAGAAATGAACGCATGAAACAGTTAATAGGATAACGACTATGGATGTATGGTTTGAAAATACGGCTATGGGGCGTTATGTTGCTCAAAACGAAGCTGCTTTTTTTGAGCAGCATTTACAATATTTCGACGGACAAACCGTCGTCCAGCAAGGTGGCGAATGGTTGAGGTCGTCTGAAAACGTGGTTGTCGTGCCCTGCGATGTATTGATGACGGCGGATGCTATGGCTTGGGAAAGTCATTCTATTGATGTGCTGCTGATGCCGCACAGTCACGAAACTGCCGCACTGTCGCAAGTGCTGCATGAGGCGTCTAGGGTGTTGAAACCTGAAGGGCGGTTGGTTTTGACGGGATTTAATCCGAAATCTTTGTGGTTTTTCAGCAAGTGGTTTGATGGAACGCACTTGCCTAAAAAGGAGCATTGCCTGACTTTGCCGGCTTTGAAGCAGCGGCTGGCGGATTTGGATTTTGAAGTGGAATTTGGAAAGTTTATGGTGTACCTGCCTGCTGTGAATTCGCAAAAGGGGCTGCAGTTTTGGCGTTTTATGGAGAAGGCAGGGGACAGGTGGTGGCCACAGTGCGCGGCGGTGTACGGTTTGGTTTTGGTCAAACGTATGGCGGGAGTTACGCCTTTGCCGGAGTTTGAAAAAATATTGGGAACGCAGACGGTGGCTTTGGGTGCGGCGCGGATTTCGGATTGAGAAATGCGGCGTTGGTAAAACCGGAATGGCCGGGTTTCAGACGACCTTTCGAGGCGGAATATAGTGGATTAAATTTAAATCAGGACAAGGCGACGAAGCCGCAGACAGTACAAATAGTACGGCAAGGCGAGGCAACGCCGTACCGGTTTAAAGTTAATCCACTATATTTGAAAACGGTAGGTTTGACTCCATAAAAATAGTTTCTTCTATATTTGTCATTCTGCCTTGAATTTGCTGCATTCTTCCTATAAAACCGATTGGTTGCAAATTGTCAGGCTGCTTTGGCATCTGTAGAATCGCAGGTCGTCTGAAAAGTCGATGTTGACTGTATTAGCTTGAGGATAAAGAAAAATGCCGGAATTGCCCGAGGTGGAAACGACTTTGCGCGGTATCAGCCCGCATATTCAAGGTAAAAAGGTGGCGGATGTCGTGTTGCGCCAAACCAAGCTGCGTTGGCAGGTCAATCCGCAGTTGGCGGAGCTTTTGGCGGGGCAGGAGGTATTGAATTGCCGTCGGCGGGCGAAATATCTGATTATCGGTTTTGCAACGGGTATTTTGTTGATTCATCTGGGTATGTCGGGCAGCTTACGGATTTTTACGGACGGCGATGCGCGGGTTGAACATCCTGATAAACACGACCATGTGGACATTGTGTTTGCGGACGGAACGGTGTTGCGCTATCGCGACCCGCGTAAGTTTGGCGCGATTTTGTGGTATGAAGGCATTGCCGAGCATCATCCGCTCCTTGAAAAACTGGGCCCCGAGCCGCTTTCAGACGACTTCTCCGCCGAGTATCTGTACCGAAAATTTAAAACACAAAAACGCGCGGTCAAGCTGGCTCTGATGGACAATGCCGTCGTGGTCGGCGTGGGCAATATTTATGCGAACGAAAGCCTGTTTAAATCGGGCATCTCGCCGCACCGCCCTGCGGACAAGGTTAAGAAAAAAGAATGCGCCGTCTTGGTGGAAACGATTAAAGCGGTATTGCAGCGCGCGATTGAAACCGGCGGCAGTACGTTGCGCGACTTTGTCAACAGCGACGGCAAAAGCGGCTATTTCCAGCAGGAATATACGGTGTACGGCAGGCACAACGAACCCTGCGTCCGTTGCGGCGGTTTGGTGCAGAAGGAAGTTTTGGGGCAGCGCGGGACGTTTTATTGTCCGAACTGCCAAAAATAATGTATGAACCTGTTTTCAGACGACCTCTTTGTCATCTTGGTCGTCTGAAAGCGTTATTACTATGATTTGATACACATTTAAGACGAAAAGAAAAACAGTTATGCACTCACAAAAAGCCCCGTTTTTTACCCGTTTGGGCAGATTGTTCCGCTTGGCAGGGTGGTTATTCCGAACCGGAAGGCATTTGCGCCGTATCGATGCCGGCAATCCTGCCGAACGCGATCATGCGGTCATTACTCTGGGAAAAGGCGCGCTGGAAGCCTTGGATATCGAATTGGAAATCGGCACGCCGCCCGCGGATAATGTGAAGGGTGTTTTGGTGGCGGCAAACCATGTGTCTTGGCTGGATATTTTCGCCATGAGCGCAGTGTATCCGAGCAGCTTTATCGCCAAGCAGGAAATCAAAGACTGGCCGGTGTTGGGCAAAATGGGGCAAAACGCAGGTACGGTGTTTATCAACCGCAATTCCCGTCGCGATGTCGAGCCGATTAACCAAGCCATTTGCGCTGCGTTGAAAGCAGGGCAGAATGTCAGCTTTTTCCCCGAGGCACGGACTTCTTTGGGCTTGGACATTTTGTCATTTAAAGCCGCACTCTTTCAATCCGCCATCGATGCCGACGCGCCTGTTCAGGCGGTTACGCTGCGCTATTATGATGATGCCGGTAAAAGGACGACTGTGCCGTCTTATGCGCAAGTCGATTTGGTGCGCTCGCTCTGGCGCATCGTTTCCATGAAAAAGCTGCGCATCCGTATTGATTTTGCCACCCCGATTCGCCCCGGCAAAGAAGAAGACCGCTTTATGTTGAAAGACAAAGTGGAAAGCAGCATCCGTGAAGTCGTATTGTCCGATGCACACGATTCCGAAAAATAATTCCAAGCCAGGGGCTTGTTTTCTTTCAGACGACCTCTATTTAAATGAAACGTTCGCAGGTTGGGTTTCATAGTTTCAGGTAATTAATATTATTTGAACTATAAATTATACAAATCAAACTACCTGCGCTAGAATGCACACATTCACTCGTATCATTCCCTAAACCTAAAATTTCAAGGAGATCCAAAATGGCTTTGCAAGATCGTACCGGTCAAAAAGTACCTTCCGTCGTATTCCGTACCCGCGTGGGCGACACTTGGAAAGATGTTTCCACTGATGACTTGTTCAAAGGTAAAAAAGTAGTCGTATTCTCTCTGCCCGGCGCATTTACTCCGACTTGTTCTTCTTCCCACCTGCCACGTTATAACGAATTGTTCGGCGCGTTCAAAGAAAACGGCGTTGACGCAATCTACTGCGTATCTGTAAACGATACTTTCGTGATGAACGCTTGGGCTGCCGAAGAAGAAGCTGACAACATCTACATGATTCCTGATGGCAACGGCGAATTTACCGAAGGCATGGGCATGCTGGTCGGCAAAGAAGACTTGGGCTTCGGCAAACGCTCTTGGCGTTACTCCATGCTGGTTAACGACGGAGTGGTTGAAAAAATGTTCATCGAGCCTGAAGAGCCGGGTGATCCTTTCAAAGTGTCTGACGCTGACACTATGTTGAAATTCATCGCCCCTGACTGGAAAGCTCAAGAGTCTGTTGCCATCTTCACCAAACCCGGCTGCCAATTCTGCGCTAAAGCTAAAAAAGCTTTGCAAGACAAAGGTCTGTCTTACGAAGAAATCGTATTGGGCAAAGATGCAACTGTTACTTCCGTTCGCGCCATTACCGGCAAGATGACTGCTCCTCAAGTCTTCATCGGCGGCAAATACATCGGCGGCAGCGAAGATTTGGAAGCTTACTTGGCTAAAAACTAATTGCTTGATGCTTAAGACGGTTTGAAAAAGCCGTCTGAACAGAAAAATAGAGTTATTCAGACGATACGCTACATGGTCGTTCTGAATAGCTCTATATTTACAAGTAGAATTTGAGATTATTGTTTTAAATCGAGATTTTTAAAATGGCTATTGATTTTATATTATCGATAGTTTATTAAAAGGTCGTCTGAAAACCCGATACGCATCACGCTGATACCGCTTCGGACGCTCAACAAAAAAGGACAAAGATTATGAAAAAAATTCAAGCAGATGTCGTCGTAATCGGCGGCGGTACTGCCGGCATGGGCGCGTTTCGCAATGCCCGTTTACATTCGGATAATGTTTACCTGATTGAAAACAATGTGTTCGGCACGACCTGCGCGCGCGTGGGCTGTATGCCTTCCAAACTCTTGATTGCCGCCGCAGAAGCGCGCCATCACGCACTGCATACCGACCCGTTCGGCGTGCATTTGGACAAAGACAGCATTGTCGTCAACGGCGAAGAAGTGATGCACCGCGTCAAATCCGAGCGCGACCGTTTTGTCGGCTTTGTCGTTGCCGATGTGGAAGAGTGGCCTGCCGACAAGCGCATTATGGGTTCGGCTAAATTTATCGACGAGAATACCGTCCAAATCGACGACCATACCCAAATCACGGCAAAAAGTTTCGTGATTGCTACCGGTTCGCGTCCCGTTATCCTGCCGCAGTGGCAGTCTTTGGGCGACCGTTTGATTATCAACGACGATGTTTTCTCATGGGATACGCTGCCTAAGAGCGTTGCCGTGTTCGGGCCGGGCGTTATCGGTTTGGAACTGGGTCAGGCATTGCACCGTTTGGGCGTGAAAGTCGAGATTTTCGGCTTGGGCGGCATCATCGGCGGTATTTCCGACCCCGTCGTTTCAGACGAGGCGAAAGCCGTGTTCGGCGAAGAATTGAAACTGCATTTGGATGCTAAAACCGAGGTCAAACTCGATGCAGACGGCAATGTAGAAGTCCATTGGGAGCAGGATGGCGAAAAAGGCGTATTTGTTGCCGAATATATGCTGGCAGCCGTAGGCCGCCGTCCGAACGTTGACAATATCGGTTTGGAAAACATCAATATCGAAAAAGACGCGCGTGGCGTACCCGTTGCCGATCCGCTGACCATGCAGACCAGCATTCCGCATATCTTCATCGCGGGCGACGCATCCAATCAACTGCCTCTGCTGCACGAAGCTGCCGACCAAGGCAAGATTGCCGGCGACAACGCGGGCCGCTATCCGAATATCGGTGGTGGTTTGCGCCGCAGTACCATCGGCGTGGTGTTCACCAATCCGCAAATCGGTTTTATCGGTTTGAAATACGCGCAGGTTGCCGCGCAATATCAACCCGACGAATTTGTCATCGGTGAAGTATCGTTCAAAAACCAAGGCCGCAGCCGCGTGATGCTGGTAAACAAAGGCCATATGCGCCTGTATGCCGAAAAAGCCACCGGCCGCTTCATCGGCGCGGAAATCTTAGGCCCGGCCGCCGAACATTTGGCGCACCTGTTGGCATGGGCGCATCAAATGAAGATGACCGTTGAGCAAATGCTGGATATGCCGTTCTACCATCCCGTTATCGAGGAAGGTTTGCGTACCGCGTTGCGCGATGCTGATGCGAAGCTGAAACAGGCTTGATAGGTTGACTTAATCAATCAGCCGAAATGAAAGGTCGTCTGAAAACCTGATGATTTAAGGTTTTCAGACGACTTTTTTGTCTTTACATTGCGGAATAAAATCAGTTGCTGGGTAATGTGTAGTTCGGATACCTGTATCCGACGAATATTTAATGCTTCTGTTTCCTTTACGCGTTGTGGCAGATGGAGATGTCAGATTCAAGAATCTGACCTACGGCAGACTTAGCTGCCGAAACGAGAGGTCGTCTGAAACTTGGGCTTAAAGGTGGAAATCCTTTCAATCTTAACTATTCATCAAAGCCTGTTCAGATGGTTGATATCAGCAGGGTTCTGTATGTTACAGGACTCAGCTTTTTTTCATTTCAAACGGTATTGTTCGCGGTAATCAGTAAAGATTAAAAGGAAGGGGATGGCTGGTTTCGATTTTAGCCCATTCTTTATGCGTTTCTTAAAAATCCATTGCATTTTCGCTCAATCCATTAACATTTAACCTTGTTGGAAACGCAGTTTGTTTGTTAGTATTAAGCCATTGCCGTTACGTCCGCATCACGGCGGCGACGGACAACCTCCAAATAGAAAGGACACATATCATGGCTAAATTATTGGTCGCTCCGGTATCCGCCGGTTTGGACGTGGCAGCAGCAAGCAAAGCCTTTGCCCAAGCTTTGGGCGCGCAAGTTTTCCAACCGCTCGACGCATCCGCCGAAATCCTGTTGGCACAAGGCAAAAGCGACGACTGGTTTGACGCTGTGGTCGGCAAAGCCGTCGCACTCAATACCGATAAACTCGTTATCGAAGGTATCGCCCCCGATGCGGACAAACTCTTCCTCTCCGGCAAAAACGTCGAGCTGGCACTGTCTTTGGATGCAGGCGTAGTCTTGGCATTGCAATCCGACAATGCCGACGCAGCCGAAGCGGCACACCGAATCAACCTTGCCAAACAGCTTTACACCAACGCACCGGGTCTTTTGGAAGGCTTCATTATTGAAGGCGCGGCAGCATCCGTAGGCGAAGAAGTTGCCCGTCTGACCGGACTGACGTTCTACGGCTCAAGCAGCGCGCTCAAAGACGTATCTGCTTTGGCAAAACGCGAAGCCTCCCGCCTTTCTCCCGCCCAATTCCGTTACAACCTGATTGATTTTGCCCGCAAAGCCGATATGCGCATCGTTCTGCCCGAAGGCGCAGAGCCGCGTACTGTCGCCGCAGCCGCCATCTGCCACGAAAAAGGCATTGCCCGCTGCGTCCTGCTTGCCAAACGCGAAGAAGTTGAAGCCGTTGCCAAAGAACGCGGCATCAGCCTGCCTGACTCTTTGGAAATCGTCGATCCCGCTACATTGATTGAACAATACGTTGAGCCGATGTGTGAATTGCGCAAATCTAAAGGTCTGACGCCTGAAGACGCCCGCAAACAATTGCAAGACACCGTCGTCCTCGGCACCATGATGATGGCGCAAAACGACGTGGACGGCTTGGTATCCGGCGCCGTTCATACTACCGCCAACACCATCCGCCCCGCCTTGCAGCTGATTAAAACTGCACCGGGCGCGAGCCTCGTGTCCAGCGTATTCTTCATGCTGCTACCCAACCAAGTCCTCGTCTTCGGCGACTGCGCGGTCAACCCGAACCCGACGCCCGAACAGCTTGCCGATATCGCCATCCAATCCGCCGATACCGCCAAAGCCTTCGGTATCCCGCCTAAAGTTGCCATGATTTCCTACTCCACCATCAACTCAGGCAGCGGCCCTGATGTCGATGCCGTGATTGAAGCGACTAAACTGGCAAAAGAAAAACGCCCGGATTTGGAAATCGACGGCCCGCTGCAATACGATGCGGCTACCGTGCCTGAAATCGGCAAAACCAAAGCCCCTGAAAGCACCGTCGCCGGTCAGGCAACCGTCCTGATTTTCCCAAGCCTCAACACCGGCAACTGCACCTACAAAGCCGTACAACGCAGCGCCAACGTCCTGAGCGTCGGCCCGCTGTTGCAAGGTTTGCGCAAACCGGTCAACGACCTTTCCCGCGGCGCATTGGTAGAAGACATCGTCTTCACCATCGCCCTGACAGCGGTTCAGGCAAAACAAATGGCAAACTGATTACTTGAATTTTTAAAGTAAACACAGGTCGTCTGAAAACCTATCAATATCAATAAGGTTTTCAGACGACCTTTTTTCATTTTGGCATAGCCCAAACAGGTTAAACACAATTCCTTGTCTGTCTCAATCTTCTTTTCAGCTTTCAAAACGCCGTCCGAAACTGCTTGTTCAAACCTCCTTCCCCCGCTTTTCAGACGACCTCCTGCCCGCTATAATACGCTTGCAAATTATTTGCATTATCATTTAACTTAGGAGAAACGCATGAGCACCCGTACCGAACACGACACCATGGGCAATGTCGAAGTCCCGTCCGAAGCCTATTGGGGCGCGCAGACCCAGCGCAGCCGCAACAATTTCAAAATCGGCGGCGAAACCCTGCCGCAGCCGTTGATTTATGCTTTGGCGCTGGTGAAAAAAGCCGCAGCCGCCACCAATGTTTCCCTCGGCAGGATTAAGCCTGAGCAGGCGGATTTGATTACGCAGGCGGCGGACGACGTGTTGAACGGCAAGCTCGACGGGCAGTTCCCCTTAGTGGTTTGGCAGACCGGCTCCGGCACGCAGTCCAATATGAACATGAACGAAGTGCTGGCAAACCGCGCCAACGAAATCGCCGGTACGGGTTTGGCGGCGTACCAGCCCGTCCATCCCAACGACCATGTGAACCATGCGCAATCGACCAACGACGCGTTCCCGACCGCCATCCACGTCGCCGCCGCGATTGAAATCAACCGTCACCTCATCCCCGCCGTCCAAGCACTGCGCGACACATTGGATAAAAAAGCCAAAGAATTCGCCCCCATCGTCAAAATCGGCCGCACCCACTTGCAGGACGCGACGCCGCTGACTTTGGGACAAGAATTTTCCGGCTACGTTTCCCAGCTCGACCACGGCTTAGGCCGTCTGAACGACGCGCTCAAAGGTTTATACGAACTCGCTTTGGGCGGTACGGCAGTCGGCACGGGCTTGAACAGCCATCCCGAATACGCCGAAAAAGCCGCCGCTAAACTCGCCGAACTGTCCGGTCTGCCGTTTGTCAGCGCGCCGAACAAATTTGAAGCCTTGGGCGGACGCGATGCCGCCGTTGCCGCTTCGGGCGCACTGAAAACGCTGGCGGCGAGCCTGAACAAAATCGCCAACGACATCCGCTGGTTGGCAAGCGGCCCGCGCTGCGGTTTGGGCGAAATCAAAATCCCCGAAAACGAGCCGGGTTCGTCCATCATGCCGGGCAAAGTCAACCCGACCCAATGCGAGGCGATGACCATGGTGTGCTGCCAAGTGTTCGGCAACGACGTTACCATCGGCATGGCGGGCGCGTCGGGTAATTTCGAGCTGAACGTCTATATGCCCGTTATCGCCTACAACCTTTTGCAATCCATCCGCCTGTTGGGCGACGCATGCAACAGCTTCAATGAACACTGCGCCGCCGGCATCGAACCCGTACCGGAAAAAATCGACTATTTCCTGCACCATTCCCTGATGCTCGTTACCGCGCTGAACCGCAAAATCGGCTACGAAAACGCCGCCAAAGTCGCCAAAACCGCCTATAAGAACGACAAATTGCTGCGCGAAACCGCCGTTGAGTTGGGCTTGCTGACAGGCGAAGAGTTTGACGAACTGGTTGTCCCCGCCGATATGGTTCATCCGCGCTGATTGACGGTTTGAAATACGGCAAAGGTCGTCTGAAAATATTTCAGACGACCTTTTTTGATGTTTGAAACCGTCAAACGGCTTATTTGTCGTGGCGCACCATTTTCGGCGCGTAGCGTCCGGCGCGTTCTTTGAGGCGTTTGACCAGGCCTTCGGTGGTGTTCGGTACGCCGTCGACACAGAAGGCTTGGTAGAGGACGGCACGCATCTCGTCGTTTTTGTTGAAGGTCGAGCCTATGGGTTTCCATTCGGCTTTGCGCGGCTCGATCCAGCGGCGGTTGACGGTGTCGCCGTAGCCGAACACTTTATAAGACGAGCGTTTGTCTTTGCCGTATGTGAAGGACGAACGGGCGCAGAAGAGGCCTTCGACGGTCAGGTTGTCATGGCCTTTGTCGGAACGCACGTTGAGGATGTAGCGGATGCTGCCGTCGGGAGAGGGCATGATTTGCAGGCTGCTGAAGAGGATTTTGGGCTGTTTGCCGTAGTCTTCGCTGACGTAGAGGTCGAACCAGTCGCCGGATTGGGTGTCGGGCAGGGGCGGGAGCGCGGTTTTTTGTTCGGCGAACTCGCGGGCTGCGGCTTCTTCGGGGCTTTCTTTGTAGCGTGTGTTGAAGGGGGTATCTTTTTCGCTGAATCCGGCGGCGTTGACTGCCGTGGCGGCGAGGCAGAGGGTCAGGAGGGCGAGACGGCGCATGGTGTGCTCCAAAGTGAAAAACGGCTTTATTTTATGGGTTCGTCGGGGTGGGGTGCAAGTAAGTACGGTATAATTCATGTTAATCCTGTTAACGGAACATCGGAAAATATGAACGCACACACCTTAGACTTGAAGGGGCTCAGATGCCCTTTGCCGATTTTGAAAACCAAAAAAGCGTTGGCGCAAATGGAGGCAGGCGAAGTCCTGACCGTGTTGGCGACCGACGGCGGTGCGCCCGGCGATTTTGAGGCTTTCTGCCGCCAGACCGGGCATGTCTTGCTCGAATCGCGTGAAGAAGACGGCGTGTTCACGCTGGTTGTGAAACACAAATAAAGGTCGTCTGAAAATGGCGAAACGTCCGATTTCAAGGCTTTTGACGCTTGCCGCTTTCTCCGTTTTATTGGCGGCGTGCGGCAGGGAAGAAGTGCCGCCCGAGCAAATGGCGGATCGTGCGAACGCGGCAGCGGAATTGTTCCGTCAAGGCTGCGTCGCTTTTGACGGGGCTGCCGATAAGGTGCGCTCTTTTGCCGATAATGAAAAGCTGACGGCTTTGAATGCGGAAGAAATCGGCAGGCTGCCCGCAGGTTTCATCGAGCCGGATGCGCTTGCCGTTTGGAAGAAAACGCAGGACGGCGCGGATTATTATTTGAGCCTGACCGGCGACAGTTGCAGCGTGAAGACGGCGCGGGCGGACGAAACCCTGATACGCAAGCAGTTTATGGTATTGGTGGAAAACCCGCCGAAGGGTTTGAACAACGAATTGCGCACCGATCAAGCCTCCGAATCGCCGATTCCGATCCGCCAGTTGTCCTACGCGTGGCGCGCGTCGGGCAGCTCGGAAGAAACCCTGCTGACCGTCAAAACCACCCCATCCGACCAGCTGCCCGTGCAGGCGGTGTTTTACCTGACGCATCAGTCCTACAACGGCAAGCCTGTTCTTGTGCAATAGCCTTTTCAGACGACCTTAGGGACTGTCGGCATTCAATAGTTTCCGTGTCTTTTTATCTCCAAATCGTCATCTTCCGCTTTGTGAACAAAAATCCACTTGGAAAATGAAATGTTGACAGATCCTAGGGAACATCAAGGGGTCGTCTGAAACCCAAAATCTAAAAAGGAACACCCATGCAAACCCTGACCATCATCCGCCCCGACGATATGCACCTGCACCTGCGCGACGGCGACGCGCTCCAAGCCGTTGCCCCCTATACCGCCCGCCAGATGGGTCGCGCCGTCATCATGCCCAACCTCAAGCCGCCCGTCGTCAGCGTAGCCGACGCGCTTGCCTACAAAGCGCGCATCATGGCGGCGTTGCCCGAAGGCAGCGCGTTTGAGCCGTTGATGACGCTTTACCTGACCGATCAAGCCACGCCCGAGCTGGTGCGCGAAGCCAAAGCCGCCGGCATCGTCGCCTTCAAACTCTACCCCGCAGGCGCGACCACCAATTCCGATTCCGGCGTAACCGACCTGTTCAAACTCATTCCCGTTTTGGAAGAAATGGCGAAACAGGGCATTTTGTTCCTCGTTCACGGCGAAGTAACCGACCCCGAAATTGACATTTTCGACCGCGAAGCCGCCTTTATCGAGCGCGTGATGAAACCCGTTTTAGCGCAAGTGCCGAATCTCAAAGTCGTGTTCGAACACATCACCACCGCCGAAGCCGCCCGCCTGGTTTTGGAAGCAGGCGACAACGTTGCCGCCTCCGTTACCCCGCAACACCTCCTGCTCAACCGTAACGACCTCTTGGTCGGCGGCGTGCGCCCCCATCATTTCTGCCTGCCCGTACTCAAACGCGAGACTCACCGTCAGGCATTGGTTGCCGCCGTTACCGGCGAGAAGGCGCACAAATTCTTCCTCGGCACCGACTCCGCGCCGCACGCCAAATCCGCCAAAGAAAACGCCTGCGGCTGTGCCGGCATGTTCAGCGCCATGACCGCCATCGAGCTTTACGCCGAAGTGTTTGAAAAAGCAGGCGCATTGGACAAACTCGAAGCCTTCGCCTCGAAAAACGGCGCAAGGTTCTACGGCATTCCCGAAAACGCCGACACGATCACCCTCGTCAAACAAAGCCAAACCGTCCCCTCAAGCGTCCCTTACGGCGACGGCGAACTCGTCCCGATGCGCGCGGGCGGCGAGATAGGCTGGACGGTGGAATATTGAGCCGAACTTGATTGAACTGACGTATGAAAATGCCTGCCCGAAAAGAGGGCAGGCATTTTGGTTTGATGAGGGAGCGGATAAGGTTTGTCCTAGGATAGTCTCGCAAATGGATTTACGTTCTGCAAGAAGACAGCAGCTTGATTACGTTTGATATTGTCAAAAAGGTCGTCTGAAAACGGGTTGGCGCAAAATCCGCCAACCCGTTTTCAGACAACCTTTTTGTTTTTTAAATTTTAAACATCAATCTTTCAACAAAGCCCCCGCCAGCCAAATATTGAACGCTACGCCGACCGTGACCGTAATGCCGAAGGCGGCGACGGCGGGCGTGCCGCTTAGGGCGAGCAGGGCGAAGGAGATGGCGGTGGTAGCGGCGGCAAGCAGCATCCCGCCCAGCCGCGCGGGTGCGCTGTGTCGCGCGGTGAGGGCATAGACGGCGTAATCGACGCCGATGGCGGACACCAAAAGCAGGCCGAACATGGCGAACAGGCTGACGGGGATGCCTGCCAGACCGAGTACGGCGACGGTGCAGACGGCGGCGGCAAGCGGTACGGCAAGGATTTTGGTGCCGCGTTTCATGCCGAACATACGCCATAAAACCAACCATGCCAGCGCATAGGATGCCAGTTTCAACCACGCCGCCTGATTGCGCGTGTGGTGGAAAAGGTCGTTCAGGTGGGCGCGTTTGTCCGCCCAATGTACGCCCGCTACGCTTTGCGCGGTGGAGCGGACGGCGGTGTCGTCGGTCATGCCGTTCAGGCGCACGATGGCGGCAAAACGGCCTTTTTCGACTTCACCCAAATAAAGCGGCCGCCAGGCTTCCGCCAAATCGGTTTTCAGCGCATCGGCAAGCGTCAGCGGCAGCGCATCGGCGGCTTGCAGCAGCGCGTTGCGTAGGGTTTTGTGCGGAATGCCGATATCGACAAGCGGTTGGCGGCTTTCAGGCAGCTTGGACAGCTCGCGCAGGCGGTTTTGCAGTTTTTTCTGTTCGGATACGGGCATCAGGAGCTGGTCAGGAGATTGGAAACTGACGAGCTTGCCTTGCGCAACTAAAGGTTGCAGCGCGCGGCCGAGTTCGGCGGTTTTCATCAACAAAGCGTCTTCGCTCGGCGCTTCGGCAACCAAGTATTTGCCGCCGAAATCTGCGCCGCTCAACTGCCCGATGCGTTGCACTTCCGCCAGCATTTCAGACGGCATGTTGACCCACTGGCGGATGTCGTCGCGCCAGTCGCTGCGCCACAGCCCGACCGCCAGCAACACGCCGCCGACAATCAGCCAGCCGCGTTTGTGCAGACGGATTTTCAGACGACCCGACAGCGCGTAGAGCCGTTCGGTCAGCGCGGCAAACGGCACGGTTTTGGCGCGGTAACGCTGAAACAGCGGCGGCAGCCACAACACCGTCGCGCCGAAAGCGCCCGCCAGCGCAAACCCTGAAAACACGGCGGTCTGCCGCAATACGGGCAGCGGCGTGAACCACAAGAGCGCGTAGCCCAAGACCGTAATCAGCAGGCTGACGGTAAAGCTCGGCAAAACGTGTTTCATGGCGGGTTCTGCCTGCCAGACGGGGTCGTCTGAAAAAGCCGTTTTGCCGTTTTTCGCCCGTGTGCCGAATACCGAAGGCGCGAGCCAGTGCAGCGGGAAATCCACCAGCATACCGACCAAACTCGTGCCGATGACGATGGTCAGGATATGCACCTCTCCGAAGAACAGCAAAGCCGCCGCCAGCCCGGTCAGCATACCCGCCGCTAAAGGCAGCGTCAGCCAGAACACGCGGACGCTGCGGAATACCCACAGCAGCAGCGCGAACGTCAGCAGCATCCCCACCGTACTCATCGTCCGGCTTTCCTGCTCCGCTTCGGTTTTAGACGCGGCGGCAAACAGCGCGCCGCCTGCTGTCAGCGTGTCCGCGCCTTTGGCTTTTGCCAGTTTGCGGCTTTCCGCTATCAGCGGCAGAAGGGCGTTGTTGCCTGAAAAATTGTCGCCCGCCGCCAGTTTTCCGCGCAGCCAGACCCAAGTTTTCCCGTCATCGCCTTCGGTGAACAACATGCCGTTGTCCATGTTCCACTGCAAGCGGCTTTGCGGATTCGCCTTGCCCGCGACAAAGCGCCCGAAGCCCAGCCAGTCTTGTTCCAAAGACAAAGGCGAGGGCGCGGCAAACGGGTTGACCGCCGCTTCCGCCCGCGCTTGGAAATAGGCTTGCGGATGCTCAAACAGCAGGCGCACTTGTTCATCCGGCAGCAGGGCGAGTCCCAGCTTGCCGATATCCGCGCGCACCTTGTCCAAGTCGGGCGTCACGCTGCTGTCCACTTGCTCGAACACGCCGCTTTTACGCCACAAAGCGGCAATCTCAGAGGTCGTCTGAAACGCCGTTTCCGCGTCTTTGCTGCCCGCCAGCAAAATCACCTGCGTGTTCAACTGCTCTTCGCCCGCTTTGTCTGCCGCCGTCAAAAGCGCGTCTGGCTGCTGTTCGCTCGGCAGCAGCGCGGTCAGGTCGGTTTGCAGCCAGTTTTTCGTGGAGACGGTATAGATGAGGAACAGGGTCAGCAGGGCGGTGAGGACGGTGTAGGCGCGGCGGTAGGTAGTCATCATTTTTCAAATGGGTTTGAAGTGTGTCTACGGCATTTTATGGGGAAGTCGGGTGCATTGACAATCCGAATGGATAATCGGCAGGGGAAAGAAACAGGTCGTCTGAAAATGTGTTTGAAACAGAAGACAGTTTCGGATTTTCAGACGACCTGTCGGCGCGGAGGCAGCGACGTATTTCGGAACACGTTTCGCGTTTGCGACCTCATAGAATTTCTGCGCGCGCCATCATGATTGGGTTGGGTTTGTCAGATGATAAATCGTCGGCAAGGCACAATGTTTCTAAAATATCGGCAACATCCTGCCAGTAATATCCTTGCGTTTCAGAGTGCGCAGCCTCCTGACGGGACGGCCTTTCAGCTTCTTTAGTTTGTCCGCCCAAGGTAACGGGAACGCCGTGTTCCGCGCCGTGTCCAAGCAAAATCCAAATGCTGCCTTCGCGCGTATCGGCGTGGGTGGCTTGGTGTTCGTATGCCCAGCCGACCGCGGCCTGTCCGCCGCTTTGCAAGGATTGTGCGGCGAGCAGCAGGGGGTGGAAACGGGTTTCCAAATGGCGTTCGGTGGCAACCGCCAACGTCGCGCCGTGCGTGCCTAGAGTTTGCGCGGCATGAAAAACGGGGGCGTTGTGCAGGTTGGCGATGAAGTCGAAAGGCATGGCGGCATGGTGGTTGAGCACGTTGTCTGCCATTTTTTCAAACACGGAAGGCGAGGAAAACGGCGTGCCGAGGAAGACGGCGCAATCGGGGCGGATTTCGCTTTGTCCGCGCAGCAGGCCTGCGCCGAGTGCGGCAATCAGGCTCAGGCGGCTGAGGCGGCGGGCGTCCGTGCCGCTTTGCTGCTGCAAGGTTTGTTTGAGGATTTTGTTGCCGACGGCGGCTTCGGTATCGAAACGCGCGGCGGCAGTGATGCGGATGTCGGGGTTTATGATTGCCATTGCCATACCATAGCTGTGTTGCTGCCGCCGAAACCGAAATGGTTGGCAAGACAGAAAAGGTCGTCTGAAAACTGGATTTCGCGTCCTTGATAATCGATGCCGCCGCCTTGTTTCAGGGCGGACAAGAGCAGCGCGGTTTCGAGGGCGGCGGTTGCGCCGAGGGTGTGGCCGATTTGCGCTTTGAATGCCATCAGCGGCGGCAGGGTGCCGAACACGTTTTCCAGCGCAGCCAATTCGGCGGCGTCGCTGTCGGCGGTGCCGATGCCGTGGGTTTTGACGGCGGCGATGTTTTCGGGTGAAACAGCGGCGATGTTTAAGGCGCGGCGGATAACCTGTTCCAACGCCTTACTGTTGCTTTGAATCAGGTCATTGCCGGTATTGGCGGCGTGGCCGACGAGTTTCAGACGACCTGCACAGTCGGGCGGCGTGGCAGACAGGGCGAGTGCGGCGACACCTTCGCCCAAAATCAGACCGTTGCCGCCGAAGGGCCGATAGCGTTCGGTAAACAAACCCAAGCTGTGAAAATGCAGCAGGGTCAGACGGTTGAGGTTTTCAATGCCGAGGACGAAGGCGCGTTCCGTCCCGCCGCGCAAACAATTGTCTGCCTGAATCAGCGCATGGGCGGAGGAGGTGCAGGCGGTCGCCAAACTGAAAATCTGCCGGTTGCCGCTGCGTTTGCGCAAATCTTCGGCAAGATAGAGCAGGCCGTGTTCCGCAATGTCCGTATCGCCCGCGCGGCGGCGGTTTTCGTATTCGGCGATGGCGTAAGAACTCGAACCGATAAAAACCGGCGCGTCGTGCCAGCTTTCAGACGGCCATCCGGCATCTTCGGCGGCGCGGCGCAAATGTTGTTCGGCAATATCCGCAAAAGCGGCGCTCCCCAAGCTGTCGTCGGCAAAAGCGCGGAAATAAGCGGCCTGCTGCGGCTGGTTTAAAAACGTATAAGACACCGCATCGGGTTGTCTGAAATCCGCCTGCGGATTCAGCGCGGAGGTGGCCGCTGTACCGCAAACCCAGCTCACGCTCCATGCTCCGCGCGGACGAACGCCGCCAAATCGCGCACGCACATCATATGTTTGCGCACCATACGGTCGCCTTGCAGCCGCACTTGGAAATACTGTTGCAGCGCGACGCAGATTTGCAGCGCGTCGAGCGAATCCAAATCGACAGGGCTGCCGTCGCCGAACAACGGCGCATCGTCGGTAAAGTCTTCGGCGGCAACATCATCGGTCTTGTCGGCTTCTTGCAGAATCAGCTTTTTCAATTCCGCTTCCAGCGCGTATTCTGCCAAGGTAAAGGTGTAGGACATTTTTTGCTTTCGTGTTTGGGGTAGGGTTGGATGTTGGCTTGTGTTTTAGTGCAACCC
Source organism: Neisseria sp. Marseille-Q2251 (assembly GCF_940793045.1). Classification (NCBI taxonomy): domain Bacteria; kingdom Pseudomonadati; phylum Pseudomonadota; class Betaproteobacteria; order Neisseriales; family Neisseriaceae; genus Neisseria; species Neisseria sp. Marseille-Q2251. Next base: position 65,535 of record NZ_CALNWV010000005.1, on the reverse strand, counting down.
GCCACACTCGTTTTCAGACGAACTAAAACCGCACCTGCGTTTGCAACTGCCTGCGGTAAACCAGCACGGCGGCGGTCAGGGTGGTGGCGGAGAAGGCGGACAGCAGGATGAGGTAGCGGCCGATTCCGTCCAGTCCGCTGCGGTTGAGCAGCAGCTCTTGAAAAGCCTTCAGGCCCCATGCCATTGGGGAAATCCAAGTGAGTTGCTGCATGGTTTCGGGCATGACGTGGGCGGGGACCATAATGCCGCCGATTGCCGCCATCAGGATGATGCCGCCGCCGCCGAGGACGACGGCGTGTTCGGTGGATTTGGCGCAGACACTGACCAAAAGCGCGTAGCCGAGTGCGGCGGCGCTGACGGCGGTGGACAGCAGCGCGTAGGGAACAAGGCTGCCGTTGAGTATGAGGGCGGGCACGCCGATTTCGGGCAGCAGGTAGCGGCCGAGCAGCAGCATTCCGACAAACTGAAGCTGGTTAATCAGGAAATAGGGGACGAGTTTGGCGGCAATCAGGCCGGACGCGGAGGCGCGGGCGAGACGCAGGCGGGTGATGGTGTTGGTCTGGCGTTCCAGCGCCATGACGTTCGACAGCGGTATCATGATGAAAAACATACCGAAAATCAGCCATGCGGGAACGCTGTGCTGTACGGCGTTGGGTTTTTCCACTGTGCCGCTGCCTGCGCTCAAATAGTGTTCTTCCAACATTTTTTTATCTAAAAAGGTTTGCACGGCGGCGAATTGTTCGTCGTTTTTTTCATCGACTTTTTTCTGGATGTCTTTTCGGATGGCGCGGGGCAGTTTTTTATTGTTGATTTTGATGCCGTCGTTGTTGTCGAAATAGGCGTCCAGCCGCGTTTGGGTGTAGTGCTGCTGCAAAACGCCTTTAACCGCCGCCAGCCACGAAGGCTCGGTATCGGGTGGTACATAGATTTGCAAGGCTTTGTTGTCGGCGATTTTGTCGGAAGCGGCGTTCGGGTTGTACAGCACCAGTTGGAAACGCTTGTCGTGCAGGCCGTTTTGCGCGTCGGTCAGTTTTTCAGACGACATCAGCGTGACATGAATCTGCTCTTTTTCCAGCGCGGCGGCCAGCGCGGTATTGACGCTGTCGTTTGCCGCGCCGACCAGCGCGATGCGGCTGTCGGTGTGCGGATCTTGGTCGCGGCTCAGCGCCAACGACATAATCAGCATGAAGGCGATGGGCATCACAAACAACACTGCCAAACCGTGCAGGTCGCGGCAGAGCAGTTTGAGTTCTTTGAGGAGGGAGGAAGTCGTCATTGTGGATTTTGCTTATCTGTTGCCGGTTCGTCTTTGCGCAGGAAATCAAGGTAAAACGTTTCCAGCGAACCGTGTCCCTGCTGGAAGTAGCGGATTTGCGCGCCACTTTGTTGCAGGGCGGCGTAAACGGCGGCGGCATCGTGTGTCGTTTCCATCATGCCGCGGCTGTCCACTTGCTTTGCACCCAAAGCGGTCAGCGTCTGAGGCGGCAGCGGCGGTTCGACGGTAAAACGCACGACACCGGTTTGCGTGCTTAAAAGCTCGTCCAAACCGCCGTGATACACCAGTTTGCCGTGTTGCAGCAGCGCGATTTTGCCGCAAAGCTGCTCGATTTCCGACAGATAGTGCGAGGTGTAAACCACCGTTACCCCCTGCCGCGTCAAATCCGCCACGCTGTCGAGGATAAAGCGGCGCGACTGCGGGTCGATGCCGACCGTGATTTCGTCGAGGAACACCAGTTGCGGCGTGTTAATCAGGCCGATGGCAAAATTCAGACGACGTTTAAGCCCGCCCGAAAGATGCTTCGCCGCTTTGTTCTTGTGGGCGGTCAGGTCGGTCTGTTCTAACAGCGCATTCAGACGACCCTTGTCGCGCACTTTGTAAAGCGAGGCGAAAAACAACAGGTTGTCCCACACAGAAAGCTGCGGATAAAACGCGAAATCCTGCGGCACCAAACCGATTTTCTGCCGCTCGCTACGGCTTAACAGACGCAATGGCTTGCCGTCAAACAAAATTTCGCCCTGCCGCACTTCCTGCAAGCCTGCCAAAAGCGACATCAGCGTCGTTTTTCCCGCACCGTTGTGGCCGAGCAGCCCCAAACATTCGCCGTCGGCAATATCGAACGACACATTGTCCAGCGCGGCGGTTTCGGCTTTGGGATAACGGTGGGAGAGGGATTGGATTTGAATCATGGCTTCCAAATTGCCCTTTAATGAATATTCATAGTAATGCAGTCCACACATAACGGCGCTGGAATTTGCCGTCTTTAAATACGAAACACATACCGAAAGAACCGGCATCATTATTCACCGAATTAAACAGATAAAGCGTCTTGTCGGTACGGCGGTAATAGGCTTCCCAGCCATCATACGCATTGCTGCCGCGTGCAGTGGCGGCAAAATCGGGCAAGAACAGCCCTTGCAGTTCGGCAGCGGGAACTGCTTGACCGTTCAGCGTAATCTGTTCTATGGCAAATACGCTTTTCGGAATGGAGTCGTCTGTACCGTAAAACGGTTTGCCCCGATAAAGAGACGCGGTGTCACTATTTGGGGCTGTACCTGAAAAGTCGCTGCGTTTGGGGTGGATACGCCGGGCGGCGATGTGTACCGTTTGACCGTTGCCGGACAAAGTCAGTGTGTCGTCGCGACCGAAGTGTTCACGCAGTGTAGCGAAGTTTTTGTCAGAGGCTGGAAATATCAGACGGCTGCGGTGGATAAAGCCGTAACCGCCGGTGGCTGTCTGTTGCAACTTCGCGGTACAGAAATTCGGATTGTCTTTGCTGGCTTCGCCTACACATTCCAACGGCGTGCCGTTGGGAATTTTTGCCAAAACTTTGGCATTCAAATCGGGGCTTTCGCGTAAGTTGGTGTGTCCGTCGGCATCATAAACCAAGGCAAAGCCGTCCGGCGGCGCGGCATGGGTTAAGGCGGAACACAATAATAAGAGGGAAGCTAAGTAACGCATTTTTATCATTTCTTTGAGTTTTCAGACGACCTTTTCGAGCGATATTTAAATCGCAGCATCCCACAAATAACGGCGCTGGAATTTACCGTCCTTAAATATAAAGCAGACATCGAAAGGAGCGCCGTCCGAACCTTGTCTGCCAAACAGATAAAGCGTCTTATCGCTGCGGCGGTAATAAGCTTCCCAGCCTTGATATACATTGCTGCCGCGTGCGGTGGAGGCAAAATCGGGCGAGAAGAGTCCTTGCAGTTCGGCAGCGGGAACCGCTTGACCGTTTAGCGTGATACGTTCAAGCGCGAACACGCTTTTGGAAATCATAGAGTCCATGCCATAGAACGGCTTGCCTTGATAGAGCCGCGCGGTGTATTTGTCTTTGCTGATACCCGAGAAATCACTGCGTTTTGGGTGAATGCGGCGGGCTACGATGTGTACCTTTTGACCGTTGCCGGATAAAGTCAGCGTATCGTCATGACCGGATTGTTCGCGCAGGCGGACGAAGTTTTTGTCGGAGGCGGGAAATATCAGACGGCTGTAATGGATAAAGCCGGAATCATCGGCGTTTGCCTGTTGGAGCTGAACAAAACAGAAGTCTGGCTTGTTTTCACTGAGTTCTTCCGTACATTCCAACGGTGTGCCGTTGGGAATTTTTGCCAAAACTTTGGCATTCAAATCGGGTCTTTTTCGTAAGTTGGTGTGTCCGTCGGCATCATGAACCAAGGCAAAGCCGTTCGGCGGCGCGGCATGGGTTAAGGCGGAACACAATAATAAGAGGGAAGCTAAGTAACGCATTTTTACCATTTCTTTGAGTTTTCAGACGACCTTTTCGAGCGATATTTATAGCGCAGCATTCCATAAATAGCGGCGCTGGAATTTACCGTCCTTAAATATAAAGCAGACATCGAAACTACCGGCTCCCGAACTTTGTCTGCCGAACAGATAAAGCGTCTTGTCGGTGTGGCGGTAATAAGCTTCCCAGCGTTGATATACATTGCTGCCGCGGGCAGTGGAGGCAAAATCGGGCGAGAACAGTCCTTGCAGTTCGGCAGTGGGAACCGCTTGACCGTTTAGCGTGATGCGTTCAAGCGCGAACACGCTTTTGGGAATGTCATAGTCTGTACCATAGAAAGGTTTGCCTCGATAGAGCCGCGCGGTGTATTTGTCTTTGTTGATGCCCGAGAAGTCGCTGAGTTTTGGATGGATGCGGCGGGCAACGATGTGTACCGTTTGTCCGCTACCGGACAAAGTCAGCGTATCGTCGCGACCGGATTGTTCGCGCAGGCGGACGAAGCTTTTGTCGGAGGCGGGAAATATCAGACGGCTGTAATGGATGAAACCGTAGTCTTCTGCGGCAGGTTGTTGCAGCTGGGCAGTACAGAAACTCAAACTGCCTTCGCCACCATCACCCAAACATTTCAACGGTGTGCCGTTGGGGATTTTTGCCAAGACTCGGGCATTCAAATCGGGGCTTTCGCGTAAGTTGGTGTGTCCGTCGGCATCATGCACTAAGGCAAAGCCGTTCGGCGGCGCGGCATGGGTTAGGGCGGAACACAATAATAGGAGAGCAGCTAAGTAACGCATTTTTATCTTTTCTTTTAGTTTTCAGACGACCTAATTTCAAAACTGTACGCGGCGGTTTAAGTTAAGCCGCATGATTCCCCATTATTTCAACAATCCCCGCCACAACGCTTCTTCATCATCCGCAATCTTGCGCAAAAATGCGGCGATTTCGCGGCAGCCGTTTTCAGACGGCTTTTTGCACTGCTTCACGCACATCGCTGCAAACTGCCGCCATTGGTCGCCGATGGCGGTCATTTGTTCTGAGGCCGTCTGAAACGCGGGATTGTCGCAGATACGGGCGGCCTGTTCGAGGAAATAGGCGTAGATATAGCGGAAACCCGCGCCGCCGGTGCCGATTTCTTCCTGCATCCGCACGAGATGACCGAGGAACAGCTTTTGGTATTTTGCATTTCGTTTAGTGGGCAGGGCTTCGATGTTTTTTGCCAACGTGCGTATGCCTTTTACGCCGGCGAAAAAAACGGGGGGGAGCATTTGTTTGGCGTTTTTGCGTATGGCTTTGCAGATGATGGTGGGCAAGTCTGCCTGAACTTTTTCAGACGACCTGTCGTTTTCCAGCGTATACATCATGCCTTTTGCCGCCAGCACACCTTTGGCGAAGCGCGCCCGCTGCAAATCTTCGGCGGCGCAGCGTTGCACCGTTTCAAATACGGGGTCGCTGATCAGGTAGTCGCCACCGTCTTTGCCGTACACCAAGAGATTGTGTGCGTTGAAATGGAAACGCATTTGCGGCGGGAAATACGGCAGCCAGAATACGGAGGTCTGCAAACCCGCCAGTTTGCCCGATGAAAGCACGGCATCCAGTGCGTCTTGTCCCTTTTTGGCATTGGAAAATTTGCGTACGGACAATTTCAGCCCCAATGCCTTGCAGGTGTTTTTGATGATGCCGCGCGGTGCGATACGGTAGGAAACCAGCGGCATGCCGCCCAGTTTGACGACGGGCAGCCAGACAAAGGTCAGCGCATGGGCGATGCCGAAAATCATGGCTTCGTCCAAATCGTGGCCGTGGTATTTGAGCAGTGTGGACATTACGCCGCTTTCGCAGTGGGCGGTATGCTGGTGTGGGAATTCGGTCATGGGGTGTCAATCGGATATTTGTTTGGGAGTGTTTTTATAGTGGATTAACTTTAAACCAGTACGGCGTTGCCTCGCCTTGCCGTACTATCTGTACTGTCTGTGGCTTCGTCGCCTTGTCCTGATTTAAAGTTAATCCACTATATGATTAGGCGGCCGTTTCAGACTCTATAGGAGGTCGTCTGAAAAATCAGGTCGGTTCGCCTTAATCCGCGTCCGTCCGCTTCAATTCGCCTATGCTGATTTGCAGCGCGTCGGCGTATTTTTGCAGGGTTTTGTCGGGCAGTTTAGCGAAGATTTCGGGACGCAGGTGGCGGCGGAGCTGCCATTTCCATACGCCCGCGGCCATTGCCAAACCGGCTTCGTCGTGGCGGAAGCGGAACATATGGTAATACAGCGGCGAATATTCGCCCCGTGCCACTGCTTCGCGGGCGGCGCGGGTTTGTTCGTCGAGTTCGGCGACCGCCATTTCGGTGGCGTAGGCTTCGTCCTGCCAGCCGCTGCTGGTACCGGCTTCGTAACGCCCGTCGCGCGTGCCGTAAATGACTTTCAGATGTCCGTGGTAGCTTTCGCTGTCATCTTGCGGGATGTCTTTGATTTCCATAGTTTCAGACGACCTTTTTTCAGTTTGCTATACCGCTTCCAAAAGCATAAAGCAAGTTGAGAAACGCCCGCTTTCGGGAACGTAGCACAAAACTTTTTGACCGCGCTCCAATGGGAAGGTGCGCATAAATTCTTCAAGGATGATGTAAATCGATGCCGAGCCGGTGTTGCCTTTGGTATAGAGGTTGGTAAACCATTTTTCCTGAGGGATGTCGAAGCCGATGTTTTTCAGGCCGTCTGAAAGACGGTCGCGGAAAAAGCCGGAAGAGTAGTGCGGCAGGAACCAGTCGATTTCGTCGGCGCGGATGCCGTGTTTGGCGGCGATTTGCGCGAGCGGTTTTTCCACCGTGTATCGGACGATGTTTTCGTTCAATAGTTTTACGTCCTGCTTGACCGCCATCAGGCTGTGGCGGCGGCTGTATTCGGGGTCGGCGTGTTTCCAGCCTTCGAACACGCCGTCACGGAATTCTGCGCCGGCATACATGCAGGGCGGCATTTCGTTGGCGTAGGAGAGCAGCTCTATCCAGCGGATTTTCAGGCTGAGGCCGTCTGAATTGGGGCGGTCGGACAAGTATGCCGCGCCCGCGCCGTCCGACAGCATCCAGCGTAAAAAGTCTTTTTCAAAACCGATTTCGGGGGAGGCGTTTTCCAGCTTTTTATAGTCGGTTTCGTGTTGGAACACTTCGCCGCGCATCACCGCCGAAGCGTTTTCCGACGCGGCGGCGACGGCGTGGGCGTGTTCGCCGGTGCGGATGGCGTTGTAGGCGTGTTTCATCGCTGCCATACCTGCCGCGCAAACGCCCGCCATGCTCAACACTTCGCAGGAGGGTATATTTAAAAGACCGTGTACCATCACGCCGTGTCCGGGCATGGTTTGGTCGGGGTAGGACGTAGCGCAGGACAGGCTGGTGATGTCTTCGGGCTTGATGCCTTGTGCGAACAGCCGACGGACTGCCTCGGCGGCAAGTTCGGCATTGGTATGCGTGGCGCGGCGGCTGTCGGGGTCTATGGCGTAATGCCGTGTTTGGATGCCGTTGGAACGCAAAATCATGCGCCGAACGCGCGAGGGCAGCTCGCCCGCCATGCCGAGAACGGCTTCCATCTCGTCATTGCCGACGGGCGCGTTGGGCAGGAAGGCGGCGATGTGGTTGAGGTAAACGTTTTTGAGTGTGTTATTTGGAATCATGGTTTTGGGTTATATGGCGAAACAAAATAGGGATATTACGGCGCTATTTTGTCTCACTATGGTAAGTGGTCAGCCGATAAACCGCGCCGCGTAATCGCAGCTTGCGGTGAGCGGGATGCCGTGTGCTTCGGCATATGCCGTTAACGCATCCACCAGCATTCGGGCGATGCCCTGATTGCGGAAATTGGGCGAAACTTCGGTATGGTCCACGTCCCAGCCTCCGTTGTGTTCGGTATAACTGATGTAGCCTGCTTCTAAGCCGTTGATGTCGATTTGGAAGCGGCGGCGTTCGGGGTAATGGATCACTTCGTGCATGGAGTGCTTTCTGTATTTGAGGCCGTCTGAAAAACAGGACTGTCGTCGGCCGTTGCTGTAAAACATTTTGGTCGTTTTCAGACGGCCTCTGCCAACGTCGGTGCGGCTTCCGGCGTCAAGCCTTAACCGCTTTGGCGAGTGCCGAAGCTGTCAGCATCTGCGTGCCGAACCAGCCCCAATAAATGCGGTGGTGCTTGATTTTGCCGCTTTCCAGCCGCATCACTTCCAAAATATCCACCTGATCGCCGTCGGGCGTTTGGCGCGGGTATTCCCACACCAGCGTATCGCCCGCAACAAAATAGCGGCCGTCCCGATACCAGCGCACCAAATCGTTGGGACGGCGGCGCGTGCCTTCCTGTAAGAAACGCAGGATTTCGGCCTTGCCGCACAGGATGCCGCTGTCGGTATCCATAATCGCGGGCACCAGCGGGCTTTCAAATACGGCGTCGTCGGCATACAGCGCAATCAGCGCGTCGGTGTCGCGGTTTTTGGCATATTCGTGCCAGTCGCGGTAAATGCGTTCAAAATCGTCCATATACAGTCTCCTTACAGGTTGCCGCCCGCAATCCGATTCATCCGCCGGAGGGTTGGCCGTAATAATCGGCCAGTTTTTTCAGACGGCCTTTGAGCAGCGGATGCAGCAGTTTTTTCACCAATACGCTTACCGGTACCAACACCAGAATCATCGCCAGCAGAAACAGGATATAAAAACACAGCAGGGCGCGGCGCAGCAGCGGGGACACACGTCCGGCGGCCATCAGCAGCCTGCCCCACAGGAAAAAGCTGCGTCCGGCGGCTTTTTCGCTGAAAATCAGTTTTTCGTTTACCTTGACCGCGCCCATGTTTTGAAACAGGGTTTCGTCCAAGGTTTTGTTTTGCAACAGGGTATCCCGCATTTTTGTGCCGAAGCGCGTCGCGTCAGCCAGCTCTCCGTCTGCAATGCCGGCGGAGGGCAGGGCGCGGAAGTATTGTTTGTCGCCCGACAGCAGCCATGCGGGGGTGGTGATGAAGCTGGCGGCGCTGTTGCACGCGTCGATTTTGACGATGTTGCCGATGAGTTTTGCGCCGTTTTGTGTCAACAGCGACTTCATTTTTTCCTGCGCGCCCAACCACATATTGCGGCAACCGATAAGCGTTACCACGGGTTTGCCGTTGAGCAGGCGGCGGGTTTCTTCACGTTGCAGGAAGGCGGTAATCGGCTGGGCGGGCGAGAGGAACCAGACGGTATAAGCGATAACCACGGCGTCGTAATCGTCGGCGGGAATGGTGGGCGGCAGAATCGGCGCGGGTTTCAGGTGGACGGTTTCGGGAAAGGTGTTGAAAAACCGCCAAAACGACCACGGAAACGGATACGGTTCTTGCGGCTCAAGGTTAACGCAATCCACATGGACGCCGCCCTGCTGCAAAGGCTCGGCGAAATTCCGCGCCAATTTTGCCAATTGTCCGGTCTGCGAGTAATACACCAGCAGCACTTTTTTCACGTCGCTTCCCATTATCTATTAACAAAAATTATTCGATGAACGGCTATTATAGCTTTTTTGTAAAATTATTTAAAGAACAATAGGGTGGGATAAATGGAGGTCGTCTGAAAAGGGCGGTAGGCGTGAAAGTGGAGGCAAATGGCATATCCTGAAAGCACTGGGCTTAGGGCAAAAATATGTGCCTAATAAAATGCGAACCTGCGGCTTGCCACCCTCGCTCAACCTCTCATGCGGAGAGGAAAACGCGGGCGGCAAGCCGTCAGGCAGGTTCTTCAAAAGCCGACAGGATGACTTTGCGGGTTTGTCGGATGGTTTGTTTACAGGGCTTTTTTGGCAAAGTCGTCTAACGGTTTGCCGGTTTGCACTTCTCTAAACTGCATCACAGTTTTGTCGCCTTGTTTTTCGTCCAACTCGATTTTGCGTACTACACTGTCGCCGCTGATAACGATGTGGTTGAAAATTTGGCGGGTAACGGCGGTTTTCGGCGTCAAATTCAACGTCCATTGTTTTTCGCTGCCAGAGAGGGCGAGGTTGAATTGTTTTTCCAAACCTTGCGTGTTGCCGCCGAGCAGGTCGAGGAAGAGTTTGATTTGCTGGGTTTGTCCGAATTTGCCTTGGTTGGGGTTGGTCCATGCGCTGCCGTTCCACTGCATGATGCCGTCCGAGCGCACGCGCAGGGTGGTTTCAAACGGTTTTTGCATTTGCCACAACAGGCCTTTTTTCGGGACGAGGACGAATTTCCCGCCTGTAACCATCGGTTTGCTCAGGGATTTCAATTGACGCTGCTGGGTAAACGCACCTTGTACGTTGGACGGTTTTTGCAGGGTTTGGGCGAGTTCGGCGGTGGAAAACGCCCATAAGGCAGGGCTGGCAAGGGTCAGCACGAGAGCGGTAAGTGTCTTTTTCATGTTGTTCCTTTTCAGGTTTGTTTTTCAGACGACCTGAAGGGTCGGGGTCGTCTGAAAACGTAAAGTGTCAGGCAGGAGTAAAGGTCGGATGGGTTTGCACGGCATCCAGCCAGCTTTGCGGAGTCTGAAACTGCATCAGGCCGTCTGCCAGCGAAACGGCGGCTTGGGTAGTCGAAGCGCGGTTGAGCTTTTCGTTGGTTTGCGCATCATAAATCGTATAGTCGATGCGCAGGCAGCTTTCTATTTCGACGATTTCCATATCAACGCGGATTTTTTGGCTGAAGCGGGCGGGGCGGATGTATTTGAGGTTCATCTGCACAATCGGCCAGCTGTATCCCTGCCGCGCCATTTCATTGTAGTCGTAACCGATGGCGGACAAAAAGGCGCAGCGGGCGGTTTCGAGGTATTTCACATAGTTGCCGTGCCAGACGATGTGCATGGCGTCCACATCGAAAAATGGGACTTCGATTTCAAAGCTGTGGCGGCAGTAGATGTGTTTTTTCATGAGTTTCCTTGTGTGACGGGCGCAAGCGGCATAGATTATATAGTGGATTTGCCGCCAAACGGTAAGGCGTTGTGTTGCGCGGATGTAATGTGGCACGCTGCCTAAAACGCGTTTTATTTTACTACACTATGACGGTATTGTTAGGCAGTTTGGCATTTGCTTTAAGGCAGGAAGGTATTGGATATGGCTTATTTGCAAAAAGGTCGTCTGAAACTTTTCAGACGACCTTTGGCTATAAACGGATTTATTGGGTGCTGACAATCCGGTTGATCTGCCATTCAAGAAACGGCGTATATGCCGAGGCGCGACGGATAATGGCTTGGTCTTCGTTATCCGGCGTGCTTGGGCGGCTTTCGGCGGTTTGGATGTTTTTGTTGTCCCATTTGTGGAATGCTTTGCTGTGTTGATGATAGAAACCGCGTTCCGTGATGATGACTTCGGGGTTGTAGCCGTAGCCGCACCACGCGGAATCAGGTTGCGGGGCGGTGAGGTTGCAGCCGGTTTGGTAGTAGCGCGATTTGGACAGGCTTAAGTTGTAGAGGGTCGGCAGGATGTCTTTGTGCGAACCTGCGCGTTCGGGATGGTATTCGGCGCTGCCGCGGTAGGCTTGCGGGACGTAAAGGTAGAAGGGGACGCTGTGGCCGAGTGCGGCATCGGCGGATTCGGGATAGCCGATGGCGCGCATATTGTGGTCGCCGGTGGCGGCGATAATGGTGTCGGGCGCGATGGTTTTCACTTTGCCGATAAAGCGGCCAAGTTGGTCGTTGCTGTATCGGAAAGTGTTGAAGATTTCATTCAGCTCTTTGCCTGAGGCGAGGTTGGCAAGGCGTTTTTGCTCTTGTTCGTCCAAACGGAAGTTTTTCGCCTGATGCGGCGCGGGCAGGCGGTAGGGCGGATGGTTGGTCACGGACATCATCATGATGAATACGGGCGTGCCGCTTTTTTCGGCGCGCGCGAGTTCTTCTTCGGCATAACGGAACATGAATTCGTCGGGTACGCCCCATGTTTCGGATTTGGCTTCAGGATAGTGGGTTTTGAGGGTGTTTTCATCGATGATTTCGTTGACGCCCAAGTGCCGCAGGAAGGTGTCGAAATCGCGCCAGCCGCCGTTACCCGCCGTAATATAGACGACGCGGTAGCCGGCATCGAGATAGGGTTTGAACATATTGCCGGGGAAGATTTTGTTTTTAGCAAGGGATTGGCTGAGGTTGAGACGCGGGCTGCGGACGAAGAAGCGGTGCAAGGTGTCACTGGTGCCGTCTCCCTCGGAAACGAATTTGCGGTACACCCAGTCTTGCTGCCAGTGTTTGCCCAGTTCGCCCAAGAGGTCCCGTTCGGGATTGTCCATGTTCAAGAGATGAGCGCTCATGCTTTCCATGACGGTGAGAACGACGTTGGGACGGTGTTTTTCGACGGCGGCGTTTGCAGCGGTTTGGGCAAAGAGCTGCGTCAAGTCGGCGTCGGTTTTTTTATCGAGCAGAGTACTGATGAGCCGGCTGCCGTCTTCGTCGGAGACGGGATGGAAATTATTGCTGTTGCGGTATTCGTTGACTGCCCAGCTTAGGGAAGTCAGGGCATTGGGAACGAGTTTGTTGATTTGCGGTGCGGCGGAAATCTGCATGGCGGTCTGACGCAGGGGGAATTTGCCGAACGAGCCGCGTATGCCTGCGGCAAGCGCGAGGACGGGTAAGAGGACGGCGGCAATCCAAGCGGTTTTCCCCCATGAGGTCGTCTGAAAGCGGGTACGGTGGCGGATGAGGCTGAAGATTTTGCCGAAAACGAAAGCTGCGGCAATCAAGGCGGCAAGACAGGGGATGACGGGATAGTCCGACCAGACGGTTTTCAGGACAGCGCGGGTATCTTCGTCCGCCAGTCCGAAGACAAAGACGTCAAATTGACGGTCGTAAACGCTGTAATAGAACCAGTTGCCCAGCGCGGCGGCAAAGGCGGTCAGGGAAAGGACGGTTGCGACGGTAGGCAGGAGGCGTAGGGTAAAGGCGGCGGTTTTCTGCGTAGCCAGTCCGAACAGCCCGATCAGGAAGGGGAAGGCGGCGGCAACGGAGGCGATTTTGATGTCGAACAACAGCCCTTTGACAAACAAAGCCGCCAAATCGCCCGCGTAACGGCTGCGGATGTCGTCTGAAACGAAATGGTGCAGCATGAAGAAACGTTCGGCAGAGAAAACGGCGACGATGGATGCCCATAAAATCAGGCAGATGAGGAGGGTTTTCCGATAGGTAGCAAGGCGAGTCATCATAATTGGCGGGTAAGATGGGTTAGATGTAAATTTATATCAAATTTAGTAAGGTGTAATTTTACGGTTTGGCGGTGCGGCTTTCAAGATATGGCAAAAGATTATCAGGAATAGGAGGGGCTTCAGATGCTGCTTTATTCGGCGTTTCTATGCAACTTCGTTGGCGTAGGAAGAGTTGCGCCACTGTATGGGTTGGATTTCTGTTAAACCGGTTTGGGCGGCTTTAAAGGAAAAAGGTCGTCTGAAAACCTTATCTTCCGTTTTCAGACGACCTTTGATGCGATGGCAGTCGTTTACAGCACTGATTTCACAGTATCCACCACATTTTCCACGGTAAAGCCGAATTCTTTGAACAGCAGTTCGGCAGGGGCGGATTCTCCGAAGCGGTTGATGCCGACGACTGCGCCGTTCAGTCCGACGTATTTGTACCAGCCGTCGGCGTGTCCGGCTTCTACGGCGATGTGCGGCAGGCCTTCGGGCAGGACGGCGGCTTTATAGGCGGCGTCTTGGCGGTCGAACACGTTGGTGGACGGCATGGAAACGACGCGGACGGTGATGTTTTGCGCGGCGAGTGCTTTTTGCGCTTCCAAAGCCAGCTCGACTTCGGAACCGGTCGCAATAATGACGGCTTGAGCGTTGCCTTGGGCTTCGCTGATGACGTAGCCGCCGCGTTTGATGTCGTTCAATTGTTGTTCGTTGCGCGCTTGGAATTTCAGGTTTTGACGGCTGAAAATCAGGCAGGACGGGTGGTCTTCGGCTTTTGTGGCTTCCGCCCATGCGACCAAGGATTCGGCGGTATCGCACGGACGCCATACGTCCATATTCGGAATCAGGCGCAGGGTGGCGGTTTGCTCGATGGGTTGGTGGGTCGGGCCGTCTTCGCCGAGGCCGATGGAATCGTGGGTGAAGACGAAGACGGGGTTGATTTTCATCAGTGCCGCCATGCGCAAGGCGTTGCGTTCGTATTCGCTGAACATCAGGAAGGTCGCGCCGAACGGTTTAACGCCGCCGTGCAGGGCAAGGCCGTTCATGATGGCGCCCATGCCGAACTCGCGCACGCCGTAGTGGATGTAGTTGCCGCCTTTTTCGCGGGTAACGGAGACGCTGTTTGACCAGTCGGTCAGGTTGGACGGGGTCAGGTCGGCAGAACCGCCTACCAGTTCGGGCAGCGCTTTGGCGAGGATTTCGATGCTGTTTTGGCTGGCTTTGCGGGTGGCGATGGTTTCGGCTTTGGCGCACACTTCTTTCAATGCGGCTTGAACGTATGCATCGAAATTGTCCGGCAGTTTTTTATCCATGCGGCGCACGAATTCTGCGGCTTCGGCAGGATATTTGGCTTGGTATTGCGCGAACAGTTCGTTCCAGTCGGCTTCCAGTTTCGCGCCTTGTTCTTTCGCGCTCCATGCGTCGTAAATTTTTTGCGGGATTTCAAAGGCGGGGTAAGTCCAGCCCAAATGTTTGCGTGTGGCTTCGATTTCGTCCGCGCCCAAAGGTGCACCGTGGGTTTTGTGGCTGCCTTCTTTGTTGGCACTGCCTTTGCCGATTAAGGTTTTGCAGCAGATGATGGACGGTTTGCCGGTTTCGGCGCGTGAGGCTTCGATAGCGGCTTGAATGGCGGCGGTGTCATGGCCGTTTACGTTGGGAACGACGTGCCAGCCGTAACTTTCAAAGCGTTGCGGGATGTTTTCGGTAAACCAGCCGTCCACTTTGCCGTCGATGGAAATATTGTTGTCATCATATAAAACAATCAGTTTGCCCAAGCCTAAAGTGCCGGCGAGCGAACAGGCTTCGTGCGATACGCCTTCCATCAGGCAGCCGTCGCCCATGAAGACGTAAGTGTAGTGATCGACGATGTTCAAACCGTCTTTATTAAATTCGGCGGCAAGGATTTTTTCCGCCAATGCCATGCCCACCGCGTTGGCAATGCCTTGTCCCAACGGGCCGGTCGTGGTTTCCACGCCGTCGGTGTAGCCGTATTCGGGGTGACCAGGGGTCTTGCTGTGCAGTTGGCGGAAGTTTTTCAGGTCTTCAATGCTCAGGTTGTAGCCGGTCAGGTGCAACAGGCTGTACAACAGCATGGACGCGTGGCCGTTGGAGAGGACGAAGCGGTCGCGGTTGTAGAATTTGGGGTTGGCAGGGTTGTGGCGCAGGAATTTCGTCCACAATACTTCCGCCATTTCCGCCATACCCATGGGTGCGCCGGGGTGGCCGGAATTTGCTTTTTGAACGGCATCGGCCGAGAGGAAACGGATTGCGTTTGCCAGTTGAGACATTTTGTACCTTCCTTGCTGTATTGGTTTGAAACGGTAATAACGGTAAAGAAAATCCCGTTGATTATCGCCCGATTCGGGCAGGCTTTCAAGGATGCGGGCGTCTTTCAGACGACCTTTCCGCCTATCGGGAAGGCAACTTCAAACCGGTACGGCATCGGTTTCGCGTTGTCCTGTTTTAAAAATTGTCCGCATTAAGGGGTCGTCTGAAACAGGCAAAGCAGATGAGATTAACTGTTATTCCGTTTTGAAACAGTAGTTTATAAATTTTTATCGGAGATATAGCGATTCGCTATAAACATAGCGTCATCGGTTATATGCAACTGCTTGAATATCGCCGATTTCAGACTTGGGCAACGGAAAAATCAAAACGGGTGGCATATAAAAGCCAAGTAGGGCTTTTTGCTTTGGTCAAGCTCAAATGATATGATTCCGACGCATATAAAAGGTCGTCTGAAAAACCAATCAAACCAGTAATCAGAATAAAAGACCTGCGCGCAAACACACGAAGGAACACTGAAAAATGTCAACAGAAAACCAAGCCGAAAACGCTGTGTCAGAAGAAAAAAACGCTGTCCCGAAAGAGCAGTCCGAGAAACCGGCAAAAACCGCTCCGCCCAAACCCTCAAAACCCAAATCCAGCGTCATCCAAATCCATCCCGAAGGCGAACGCATCCATCCGAAAAAAGCGGAAGGGCGGTTCGCCAAGTTGCGTATAGCCGCCGTATTGGCGACGCAGTTTGTGTTTTATGTGATTCCGTGGTTTAACTGGAGCGACCGCCAGGCGGTACTCTTCAATATTCCGGACCGGCATTTCTTCATTTTCGGGCTGTCACTGGGTATGGGCGACTTGATTTACCTTGCCCTGCTGCTGATGATTTGCGCTTTCGGACTTTTTTGGTGGACGACGATTGCCGGACGCTTGTGGTGCGGCTATTCCTGTCCGCAGACGGTTTACACCGAAATCATGCTGTGGATCGACAACTTGGTCGAAGGCGACCGCAACAAACGCCTGAAGCTGGAAAAATCGCCGTGGAATTTCACTAAAATCCGCATTAAAGCAACTAAAGCCCTGCTGATTTTCCTTGTCTGCGCGTGGACAGGCATTACCTTTGCGGGCTGGTTTGTCCCGATCCGCCAGTTCGTTCCAGACTTGTTTGCCGGAGCAGCAGGCGGCGGCGCGATGTTTGCTGCAGCGTTTTACGGCTTCATGACCTTCTTCTTTGCCCACGTTATGCGCGAGAAAGTGTGCCTGCATATGTGTCCGTATGCACGCTTCCAAAGCGCGATGTTCGACAAAGACACGCTGATTATTTCTTACGATACCGAACGCGGCGAACCGCGCGGCGCACGCAAGAAAACCGCCAACAAAGAAGACAGCGGATTGGGCGACTGCATCAACTGCACTATGTGCGTACAGGTCTGTCCCGTCGGTATCGATATCCGCGACGGTTTGCAATACCAATGTATCGGCTGTGCGGCGTGTATTGATGCCTGCGACGAAATTATGGACAAAATGGGCTACCCGCGCGGTTTGATACGCTATACGACCGAAGGCGCGTTGGAACATGAATATCCTGAAAGCGACATCAAAAAACGCTTGAAACGTCCGCGTGTGGCGGGATACGGCGCTGTTTTGCTGGTGGTCATCATCGCTTTCTTGGTCGGACTTTCCACCCGTAAAATGGTCGAAGTCGATATTCTGAAAGACCGCGGCGTGATGGTGCGCGAAAACAGCAAAGGTTGGCTGGAAAACGCATATAACCTGCGCATTATCAACAATAGTGAAAACGAACAAGTGATGACTGCGACAGTCAAAGGCTTTGAAGAAATTGCCCTGACCGGACTGCCGGAAGGCGGCGTGAAAATCGCACCGCGCCAAACGTTGACCATCCCCGTCCAAGTTTCCACCATTCCCGAATACGCCGACAAGGGCAGCCATCCGATTGAGTTTACCTTCACTTATCGCGAAACCGGCAAAGCAGATGGCAAACCCACTATCTTGGAAGAAGAAGCAACCTTTATCGGAGAATAAAACGTGTCCGAGCAAAAACAAGTCAAACCTTGGTACAAACACATTTGGCCGTGGGTGCTGATGGCGGGTCCTATTTTTGTCGTGATTGCCAGTGTCGCCATGTTCTTCGTCGCCAAAGAACATGCAACCGATTTGGTAACGGACGACTATTACAAAGATGGCAAACACATCGACATCCAGCTTCATCGCGATGAAGAAGCGGTGAAGCGTCATATACAGGTGCAAGTGCTGATCAGTCCGGATAAGGATGCGGCCAAAGTGTTTGTCAGCGGAGAATTCGATCCCAAGCAGCCGTTGAACCTTCTCTTGATGCACCCGACTAAAAAATCGGAAGACCAAACCGTCAAACTGCGCGCCGTCAGTACGAAAGCCCAAAACGGCCGTATGGAGTATGAAGCGACTTTCAAACCCCTGACGCCGACCAACCACTGGTATCTGCGTGTGGAAGATACCTCGGGTGTTTGGCGGGTGGAGGATAAATGGATAGTCAGTCAAGGCAATGCAATCAATCTGACCCCTATGAACAAATTGTTTGAGAACGCCAATCAGAAGCCGAAAGATTCAGGACAATAGTTTGACAGGCTCAAAAGGTCGTCTGAAAAATTTCAGACGACCTTCATGCTGTAAGGTTTGTGATGATGTTGGCGCAAATATAGTGGATTAAATTTAAACCAGTACGGCGTTGCCTCGCCTTAGCTCAAAGAGAACGATTCTCTAAGGTGCTGAAGCACCAAGTGAATCGGTTCCGTACTATCTGTACTGTCTGCGGCTTCGTTGCCTTGTCCTGATTTAAATTTAATCCACTATAAAGCGGGTAGGGGATATGGCAGTATCGCTTGTAAACGTAGCTGAATGAGTGTTAAGGCAGAACAACCGTTTTCAGACGACCTCGGCCGTCATGAAAGTAACAAGGACAAGATATGAGTAAACGCTGGCGCAGGCTGACGGACAACGAAATCAAAATGGCAAAGCTGATTTTTGCCGACAGCATTGATTACGCCCGCGTCAAAATCTATCGCGGCATTCCTTGTCTGCCGACCATGCGGGTTGCCGTTTCGCCCAATGGGAACATCTATTTCCCGCGTAATAACTGCCCTGACGACTTCGCCCTTGCTTCCGAGTCCCATCAAATATGGATGATTCATGAATTGACCCATGTTTGGCAGTACCAGCAAGGATTTAAAACCTGGTTGGGCGGATTGTTTTTGTTCGTCAGCGGAGGCTACCGTCGCCGTCGTGCCTATCTCTATCCCAAGCTGTCCGATATTTGTCATTTCAGTATGCTGAATATGGAGCAGCAGGCGGATTTATTGGCGCATTATTACGCGTCGTGTTATCTAAAAGGCAACATATACAACGCCCAAAATCAAACCTTTCAAAGCGTTTTAAAGTCATTTATTGACGACCCGTGCCAAAAAGAATGGCTGCCTCAATGCAGGTTTTATCGAAAAAACAAACAGACTTGAGAGATTTTATTGGCTGAAAGATGGTTCGAATACAAGCTTTCAGACAGACAAGCAAGTCCGTTATAATAGGCAAATTAACTATCATAACCACATCAAAGGTAAATCATGCCTTGGAACATACCGATTTTTCTGACTTGGATGCGTGTTTTGCTGATTCCGGTCTTTACTTTGCTGTTTTTCCTGCCAAAAGGGTGGATTGCACCGGAAACCGTCAATTGGACTGCTGCTATCATTTTCGCACTCGCAGCCGTAACCGATTGGTTTGACGGATTTTTAGCAAGGCTTTGGAAGCAAACCTCCGATTTCGGCGCATTCCTCGATCCCGTTGCGGATAAATTGATGGTAGCGACCGCATTATTGCTGCTGGTCAGCCTTGGCCGTACTTATGTTATTTTCGCCATTATCATCATCGGCAGGGAAATCACCATTTCCGCTTTGAGGGAATGGATGGCGCAAATGGGCAGACGGAGCAGCGTTGCCGTTGCCACGATCGGCAAATTTAAAACTGCCGCGCAAATGGTTGCCATATTTTTATTGCTCTTAGCCTCCAATCGATTTGACAATATTTTTTACCTGACAGGTAACATATTGATGTTTATCGCATCTGTATTAACCCTCTGGTCAATGTTCTATTATCTGAAAATGGCGTGGCAGGAAATCAAATAAAAAATAAAACAAACCCCTTGACGACAAGTTTTAAATCCATAATAATTGCGTCTTCTTCAGAAACAGCAGCAAGAAACAGACATTCGGCGGGAATAGCTCAGTTGGTAGAGCGCAACCTTGCCAAGGTTGAGGTCGCGAGTTCGAGACTCGTTTCCCGCTCCAAGCGAATCCTGTTTTAAGTTGCCCTTCAGTTTCTCAGATGCGGGAATAGCTCAGTTGGTAGAGCGCAACCTTGCCAAGGTTGAGGTCGCGAGTTCGAGACTCGTTTCCCGCTCCACAGTTTAATTTTCAGATGTGTCCCATGCGGGAATAGCTCAGTTGGTAGAGCGCAACCTTGCCAAGGTTGAGGTCGCGAGTTCGAGACTCGTTTCCCGCTCCATATTTCAGGCACATTTGGATATGCGGGAATAGCTCAGTTGGTAGAGCGCAACCTTGCCAAGGTTGAGGTCGCGAGTTCGAGACTCGTTTCCCGCTCCAGTTTGAACACTACCTAGTAGTTTATTTGGCGAGATAGCAAAGTGGTAATGCAGCGGATTGCAAATCCGTGGACGCCGGTTCGATTCCGACTCTCGCCTCCACTCATTTCATGGCGGGGTGGCAGAGTGTTTATGCTATAAGGGGTGCAACCCTTATATAGGCCGGTTCAAATCCGCGCCCCCGCCTCCAAATTTCAATATAAAACAGTCTGCGCCCGGGTGGTGAAATAGGTAGACACAACGGACTTAAAATCCGTCGGCCCTAAACCGGCCGTGCCGGTTCGATTCCGGCTCCGGGCACCAATAAATCTATGAATTTATTGAATAATCTAAGACTCTAAATTACTAAAAGACAGCTTATAATTCAGGCTGTCTTTTTGCTTTGTGCCCAATTTGTGTCCAACTTGTGACCTTTACCACAATGTAATTGCATGAAATCAAAAGCCCAAGAAAAAGCCCTGAAAACCGGACAAGTTTTCAGGGCTTAATTTTATATTCTACACTCGTTTACACGCTAAGAGCTTGAAAGATAAGATGTAGTCGTAAGTAATAACTGTTCTCATTGATGTAAGTCAAAAAAATATCGGGTAAGTGTTCACATCTCTGTCAATCGTTACACTTCATAGAGCTAAAGTGCTATTCTGCAAAGGTAAATTTCTTCTACCTATAAATTTATCTGACAAATTAGGAGCTTGATATGTCAACCGATGTACAGCAACGCCCTGCCGCTTGGGAAGGTTTTGTCGGCGGTAATTGGGAAACCAATGTCGACGTGCGCGATTTTATTCAGAAAAACTACACGCCTTATGAAGGCGATGCGTCTTTCCTCGCGCCTGCAACCGAGGCGACAACCAAACTGTGGGCGGACGTGATGGAAGGCATCAAAGTCGAAAACCGCACGCACGAACCTTACAAAATCGACGCTCAAGTCGTGTCCGGCATTACCAGCCATGCACCGGGCTATATCGATAAAGATTTGGAAACCATCGTCGGTCTGCAAACAGACGAGCCTCTGAAACGCTCCATTATGCCGTTTGGCGGTTTGAAAATGGTGCAGGACGCGTGCAAAGTGTACAACGTCGAGTTGAACCCTGAAGTCAGCGAAATCTTCACCAAATACCGCAAAACCCACAACCAAGGCGTGTTTGATGTTTATACGCCCGACATCCGCCGTTGCCGCAAATCCGGTGTGATCACCGGCTTGCCGGATGCTTACGGTCGTGGTCGCATCATCGGCGACTACCGCCGCGTGGCATTGTACGGTATCGACTTCTTGATGAAAGACAAACTCAACCAGTTCAACTCGCTGCAAGCCGATTTGGAAAACGGCGTGGATTTGGAAGAAGTCATCCGTCGCCGCGAAGAAATCAACGAACAATACAAAGCCTTGGGTCAAATGAAAGAAATGGCAGCCTCTTACGGCTACGACATTTCCGGTCCTGCGAAAAATGCGCAAGAAGCCATCCAATGGACTTATTTCGGCTACCTTGCCGCCGTTAAATCACAAAACGGTGCCGCCATGTCGTTCGGTCGCGTGTCTTCGTTCTTGGACATCTACATTGAACGCGATCTGAAAAACGGCGTAATTACCGAAACCCAAGCGCAAGAATTTATCGACCATTTGGTGATGAAACTGCGTATGGTCCGTTTCCTGCGCACGCCCGAATACGATCAACTCTTCTCCGGCGACCCGATTTGGGCGACCGAATCCATCGGCGGTATGGGTTTGGACGGCCGCACGCTGGTAACACGCACCAACTTCCGCGTGCTGCACACCCTGTACAACATGGGTCCGTCTCCCGAACCGAACATCACCGTATTGTGGTCCGAACAACTGCCGCAAGGCTTTAAAGAATTTTGCGCCAAAGTGTCCATCGACACCTCGTCCATCCAATACGAAAACGACGATTTGATGCGTCCGGACTTCAACAGTGACGACTACGCCATTGCCTGCTGCGTCAGCCCGATGGTGGTCGGCAAACAAATGCAGTTCTTCGGCGCCCGTGCCAACTTGGCGAAAACCCTGCTGTACGCAATCAACGGCGGCGTGGACGAAAAATCCAAAGACCAGGTCGGCCCGAAAACCGAACCGATTTTGGACGAAGTCTTGGACTACGACACTGTCTTTGCGCGCATGGACAAATTCATGGATTGGCTGGCAACCCAATACGTTACCGCGCTGAACATCATCCATTACATGCACGACAAATACAGCTACGAAGCCGCGCTGATGGCGCTGCACGACCGCGATGTGAAACGCACTATGGCCTGCGGTATCGCCGGTTTGTCTGTGGCCGCCGACTCGCTGTCCGCCATCAAATACGCCAAAGTCAAACCGATTCGCGACGAAAACGGTATTGCCGTCGACTTTGAAATCGAAGGTGAATACCCGCAGTTCGGTAACAACGACGACCACGTGGACGACATTGCCTGCGACTTGGTGGAACGCTTCATGAAAAAAGTGGCGACCCACAAAACTTACCGCAACGCAACGCCGACCCAGTCCGTGTTGACCATTACCTCCAACGTCGTATACGGCAAAAAAACCGGCAACACGCCGGACGGTCGCCGTGCAGGCGCACCGTTCGGTCCGGGTGCCAACCCGATGCACGGCCGCGATGTCAACGGCGCCGTCGCTTCCTTGACCTCCGTAGCCAAACTGCCGTTTGAGTTCGCCAAAGACGGTATTTCCTACACCTTCTCCATCGTGCCGGGCGCATTGGGTAAAGACGAAAGCTCACGCGAACGCAACCTCGCAGGTTTGATGGACGGCTACTTCCACCACGAAGAAGGCGAATTGGAAGGCGGTCAACACTTGAACGTCAACGTACTAACCCGCGAAACGCTGGAAGACGCGATGAACAATCCGGACAAATATCCGCAACTGACCATCCGCGTGTCCGGTTACGCCGTACGCTTCAATTCGCTAACTCGCGAACAACAGCTTGACGTGATTACCCGTACCTTTACACAAACCATGTAAAGCAAAGGGTTTGCAGTAAACCAAGCCGGGGGACGGATTATCCGGAACCCGGCTTGATTTTGCCTGAAGCAATGGTTTGGTAATATCAAAATCCAGCGGATTAACTTTAAATCAAGACGACTGAAGGCGGTACAATAGAGTTATCGTTAAAACGCTTTTAGCCATTCAAAAACAACCCATAATCTTCCCCAAAAAGGGAACGCAATGCCCGCGCATTAATCCAATAAGAAGAAGCCTCTGCAACACAAAAACAAGTTTTCAGACGACCCCAATATCCGGTACATCAGACACCATGCAGACATCCATCGCCATCAACCCCGAAACACCCGCCCCCGCCAAAGACCTCGGACACCGCCATTACAACGGCAAAGGCATCGTCCATTCCGTAGAATCCTGCGGCGCGGTGGACGGTCCCGGATTGCGTTACGTCCTCTTCCTGCAAGGCTGTCTCATGCGCTGCCTCTACTGCCACAACCGCGACACATGGGACTTGCACACCGAACAAGCTCAAGAAATGAACGTCGCCGAAGTCATGAAGCAAGTCATGTCCTACCGCCACTACTTGCGCGCCACAGGCGGCGGCGTTACAGCAACAGGAGGCGAACCGCTCCTGCAATACGAATTCGTACGCGACTGGTTTACCGCCTGCCACGAACACGACATCCACACCTGTCTCGACAGCAACGGCTACGCCCTGCATTACGACTCCATCCTTGACGACCTGCTCGACCACACCAACCTCGTCATGCTCGATTTAAAACAAATCGACCCCGAAATCCACAAAGTCCTCGTCGGCATCCCCAACACCAAAACCCTCAAATTCGCCCACTACCTCGCCGAACGCAAACAGCCCGCACGCGTCCGCTACGTCGTCGTCCCAGGCTATACCGACGACGACCGTTCCGCCCACCTGCTCGGCGAATTTATCGCCGATATGGACAATATCGAAATGGTCGAACTCCTTCCCTATCACGAACTGGGTGCGCACAAATGGGCATTGTGCGGCGATACCTACAAACTCACCGGCGTACATCCGCCTCCCAAAGAAACCATCCTCAAAATCAAATCGATTTTGGAAAGCTACGGTAAAAACATCATTTATTGAGTTCAAATCCAAAAAGGTCGTCTGAAAAAGAAATATTCGCTTTCGGACGACCTTTTAGCCGTTTATCTCATTTGTTGCAGCACATTACATCAATCAATTTATCATATATAGTGGATTAAATTTAAATCAGGACAAGGCGACGAAGCCGCAGACAGTACAGATAGTACGGAACCGATTCACTTGGTGCTTCAGCACCTTAGAGAATCGTTCTCTTTGAGCTAAGGCGAGGCAACGCCGTACTGGTTTAAAGTTAATCCACTATAAATCTATTGTCATTTTAGACCTTTAGTCGCAATCTTTGAGCTACGGTGACGCAATGCAGTATGGGTTCAAACTTGGGCTACTAGACCATTCTTAATCTTTAAAAATTAACTTAGGAAAGAGCAGTATGATGAAAAAGTTTTTATATGTGTTTTTACTTTTTATACCTTTGTCAGCCTATGCAGGGACATATCGAGTAAACAAAACAGGTCTATTGCTTCAGACAAAGCATTTGAAAAATGGAAATATACAGTTTGATATATATAACCCGCGGAATTCAGGGAAAAATTCTTTGGTGCAAGGCGTGGCAAAATTAAAATCAGGGGATTTGGAAATTAATACAGATGAAGAAACGGGTCTAGGTTATGATGTAGATGAATATATTCATGATAAAAACCAATGCTTCATATCGATACGCCTAGATGTAGAAAAGGGTAAGAAAGGCTCGTTAAAGACCTCATGTCCGAAACAAAATGAATTAAGACATCTTAATCTTCCAATTTTGAAAATTAAGTAGGTGTAACCCGTGATGGGGTTGAAACGCGCCATTTAAAAAGCTCGTCTGAAAATTATTTCAGACGAGCTTTTAGTTTTGTGGAAGTGTGATTCCACTTAAGCTTGATCATTTTATTGAAAATCTTTTTTCAAAATCCTTTTTATTATAATTGTAAGTTCTTTTATATTTATATAAATATACATAAGACAAAGTTGTAGATTCAAAAATTGGAGATAAATCATTATCTTCTATTTCTTTACAAACAAATGATTTTATGTTTTTCATTTCTTTAAGAAACAAGCAATTTGGTATACTCATGTGTAAGTATAATCCTTTTAAATTCTCACATTTAGATAAAATTGATAAGTCAACTTGTTTGTTAATCCCTTCGAATTCTATTTCGCACAAGTTTTTACACTCTAAAATATCTTTAATCTCAATTAGTTTTCTGGCTAATCTGATTGTTAATTCATCTAAATTGCTCAAATGATTAATTCCTGATAAATCTATTCCTGAATAGTTCCTTAATACTAATCTTGTGAGGTTAGGTATTTTGTCTAAAAAGGATAATTTATTGGCGTATGATAAATATAAAAAACTCAGATTGTTGTTATTAAATATAATGTTATCCGAGTAATGGCATACAAGCGTGTTTAATTTAGGAAATTTACTGATATCAACTTTATTATCACTCCACCATTGTAACCACTGTAATTCTTTTAAGTAATATATCGGTTGAATATCAGCTGATTTTGCTAAAAAACAGGAAAGTTTGAAATGAGTAATATTTGGAAATTGCTTTAGGAAGTCCAAATTTATTTCGTAGACTCCATTCGTATTCGATGCAATACCAATTTTATCTACCTGAGGAAATTTTGATAAAACATATTCTATGGCACGGTCAATATTTTCAACATCGAGCATAATGTAGTCGTCTAATTTCCAAATGCCATTTTTGTCAAATAGCGTATTCAATTCTTCAACTCCTTATTTTTATTTTAATAACAGTAAACTTAGGCTAGATTAAAAAACCACCATTTAAAAAGGTCGTCTGAAAACCCTGTTTCAGGTTTTCAGACGACCTTTCGTCTTTATTTTTCGTTTTGTTTGTACCAGTTGATGAATTCGTCCGGTTTGGCGAAGCCGAGCAAAGGGTCGCTGCGGCGGCCGTCGGCGTGGATGGCGAAAATGCCCGGCGGGCCGTAGATTCCGTATTCTTTGTAGAGTGCCTGATGTTCGGGCGTGTTGGCGGTTACGTCGATTTGGAAGAAGCGTTCCATATCGACGGCTTCATGCACTTGCGGCTGGTTGAGCGTGTAGTTTGCCATTTCTTTGCAGGCAATACACCAGTCGGCATAGAAATCCAAAACGACGGGTTTGTCGGGGTTGGCTTTCAATGCGGCGTCCATGGCGGCTTTAAGTTCGACGACGTCGGTGAACATTTTGCCGTGGTCGGTCGTTTTGCCTGCTTCGGACGGGGGCGAGAGTGTCAGGAAGTGGTGCAGGGCGGTGGTTTGTTTGTTTGCGCTTTGCCAGCCGAACCATGCGCCGCCGATGATGAGCAGGAAGCCTAAAACGGAGGCTGCGGTTTTCAGACGACCTTTTTGTTTGCTAGATTTAATCAGCAACATGATGGCGGGGACGATCATGAGCAGGGTGTAAAGCGCGACAACGAGGTAGTAGGGCAGGTGCGGTGTGGCGAGGTAAACGGCAACGGCAAGCAGGATGAAGCCGAAGGCGTATTTGATGCCGTTCATCCAGTCGCCTGCTTTCGGTAGGACGTGGCCGCCGAATGTGCCGATAAGGATCAGCGGAACGCCGGTGCCGAGTGCTAAGACATACAACGCCAGTCCGCCCAAAACGGCATCACCGGTTTGTCCGATATAGCCCAAGGCGAATCCGAGCGGCGGGGCGACGCAGGGACCGACGATCAGCGCGGAGAGTATGCCCATGACGAAGACGGAGAAGATTTTGCCTCCGGAGAGTTTGCTGCTT
The DNA here is from genome assembly GCF_940793045.1 of Neisseria sp. Marseille-Q2251. NCBI lineage: Bacteria > Pseudomonadati > Pseudomonadota > Betaproteobacteria > Neisseriales > Neisseriaceae > Neisseria > Neisseria sp. Marseille-Q2251. The sequence goes on along the minus strand of NZ_CALNWV010000005.1, from coordinate 38,922 downwards.
TGGTTTTGGAAATAGGATTGGACGGCGTTGGGCAGTTGGATGTTGAAGAGTCCGAACATGGAAAGCGCGAGGACGACCATCAGGCCTGCAGCGGCAAGGACGACCCATGCCTGTTGCAGCCATACGGTCAGAAGCGCGCCTGTCAAGCCTGCGATGACGCCGACCAGCGTGTAGGTCAGTGCCAAACCTTGCACATACGCTACGGACAGCGCGAAGGCGCGACCTTTACCGGCGGTTTTATCGCCGACGATGATGCTGGAGACTATCGGTAAAAGCGGATACATACAGGCGGTAAAGCTCAAGAATACCCCTGCGGTAAAAAACGCCAACAGGTTGGCGTTTAATGTGTCCCACGATAATTTGAAGCGGCTGTTGTCATCGTTTTGCGAGGCTTTAGGCGCGGCGGCGGGGGATGGTTTGGCGGAATCGGGTTGAAGAAAGCGGTCTTTGGCGGATATGGGTTCGTCGCTTTGCGTCTTATACAGGCCGTTGCCTTTAATCTCAAAAGATGTGTCGACGGGCGGGTAACATACGCCGGCTTCGGCACAACCTTGATAAGTCAGCGTCAGCTTGTAGGTCGGCGCGGCTTTTTTGTAAGGCCAGTTGACCTGAGCGGCGCGGTGGAACACGGTTTGTTTGCCGAAAAACTCATCTTCTTTGAGTTCGCCTTTGCTGAAAACCGGTTCGGCCAATACGCCTTCAGGCGCGGTGGCGGCGACGATTTTCGATTGGTACATATAGTAGCCGTCGGCGATTTTGAATTCGACGTTGATGCCTTTGTCGGTAACGTTCACTTGCGGCACGAACGCTTTTTCAGGCGGCAGCAAATCATCCGCGTTCACAGCGAACGCGCTGGAACACAGGGCAAAAAAGGCGGTAAAGAAGTAAAGGAGTTTTTTCATGGCGTCTTCTCTGTGGAAGGGTTAAACAGGCGCATTATAAACGCAGCAGCCGTTTATAGGCCTTAATTTATATTAAAAGCAACGATTGTTTTTTATAGTGGATTAACAAAAATCAGGACAAGGCGACGAAGCCGCAGACAGTACAGATAGTACGGAACCGATTCACTTGGTGCTTCAGCACCTTAGAGAATCGTTCTCTTTGAGCTAAGGCGAGGCAACGCCGTACTGGTTTAAAGTTAATCAACTATATCGTTGCGAGGGGGATTATCGGACTGCCGGATAGATGATGCCCGTCGGATTGTCTCTTTTTCATAGCCGATTGGAACGGGAAAGGTCGTCTGAAAACCTGATTTCACAGGTTTCAGACGACCTTTTCGATTTTTTTTGCTTATTTAAGGGTAAGCAATATAGGCATAAGCCGAGTGGTTGTGTATCGATTCGAAGTTTTCGCTTTCGACGATGAAGCTTTCGATGCGTCCGTCGGCAATGAGCGCGGTGGCTACGTCGCGCACCATGTCTTCCACGAATTTCGGGTTTTCATAGGCTTTTTCGGTAACGTATTTTTCATCGGGGCGTTTGAGCAGGCCGTAAAGCTGGCAGCTTGCCTGCGCTTCCACGCAATCGATGATTTCCTCGATACCGACTTCGGCGTTGGCAGTCAGGCTGACGGTAACGTGCGAGCGTTGGTTGTGCGCGCCGTATTGGGAAATTTCTTTGGAACACGGACACAAAGAGGTCACGGGCACCATAACTTTCAAATTATGGCTGTATGTTCCGTTTTTGATTTCGCCCGTCAGGGTAACGTCGTAGTCCAGCAGGGATTGGATGCCGGAAACAGGTGCGGATTTTTTGCGGAAAAATGGGAAGGAAACGCTGATTTTGCCGGAATGGGAGTCTAAAAGGGCAACCATTTCGGCAGTCAGTTTGTGCAGCCTGTCGAAATCCAAAGCTTCGGTTTGTTGTTCCATCAACGCCACGAAGCGCGACATATGCGTGCCTTTTTGGTCGGCGGGCAGGAAAACCGTCATGGTCAGGCGGGCGACGGTGGATTGGCTGCCTTCGGCGGTATTCAAAGTAATCGGAAAGCGCAGGTCTTTGATACCGACCTGGTTAATCGGCAGATTGCGTAAATCTCGGCTGGATTGCACGTCTGCAATGGCGTTCATGCGTTGTTTGTCCTTAATTGTCGGATTGCTGGGATGTGTGTCGTTTGGAAACGGATTCATGCCGTCCGTTTTGTAAATGCGAGATTATATCACTTGCAAACCGTGTCCGCATTGATTGTTTCTATTTTTCGGATAGTGATAAAATCCTGAATTATTCACATCTTTACAAGGTTGAACCGAGATGAAATTTGCCACCAAAGTCATCCATTCCAGCTACGATTGCGACGAACACAACCGCGCGCTGATGCCGCCGATTTATCAGAACAGTATGTTCGCGCTGCACGAAATCGGCGAGCAGGTTCCCTACCGCTATTCGCGTCTGAGCAATCCGACCCGTCAGGTTTTGGAAGACACGGTTGCCGATTTGGAACGCGGGGCGGCGGGTTTTGCCTTTTCCAGCGGCATGGCGGGCATTGATGCCGTGTGGCGTACATTCCTGCGCCCGGGCGATACCATTGTCGCCGTCACCGATATTTACGGCGGTGCGTATGACTTGCTGGTTGACGTCTATAAAGAGTGGGGCGTAAACGTCGTCTTTGCCGATTTGGGCAACTCCGACCGCTTGGACGAGCTGCTTGCCGCGTACAATGTGAAACTGGTTTGGCTGGAAACTCCGTCCAATCCGCTATTGAGATTGGTGGACATCAAAGCGCTTGCCGCCAAAGCCCACGCCGCCGGCGCGCTCGTCGGCATCGACAACACCTTCGCCACGCCGTATCTGCAACAACCTTTGGAAATGGGCTGCGACATCGTGTTTCACTCCGCCACCAAATACCTTTGCGGACACTCCGACGTATTGATGGGCATCGTCGCCGTCAAAACCAAAGAACTGGCAAAACCGTTGCACGACATGATGGTGCATACCGGTGCGATTGCCGGCCCGATGGACTGCTGGCTGGTGTTGCGCGGCATCAAAACGCTCGCCCTGCGCATGGAAGCGCACTGCAAAAACGCGCTCGACATCGCCCGCCGCCTTGAAGCCCATCCCGCCATAGAAAAAGTGTTTTATCCCGGCCTGCCGTCGCACGAACATTACGAACTGGCGAAAACCCAAATGCCCAAAGGCATAGGCGGCGTGGTAACGGTTTACCTCAAAAACGACACGCGCGAAGCGGCAAACAGCGTGATTAAAAACATGAAACTGGTCAAAATGGCATCCAGCCTCGGCGGTGTCGAAAGTCTGGTCAACCATTGCTATTCCCAGTCCCACAGCGGCGTGCCGCATGATGTGAAAATGGAAATGGGCATCAAAGTCGGCCTGCTGCGCTTCTCCATCGGCATTGAAGAGGTGGACGATATTTGGAACGATATTTCCAAAGCTTTGGATACGACGCTGTAAAGACAAATAGGTCGTCTGAAAAGTGCGTAGCGGGGTTTGCTAAAGCGGTTTCAGACGACCTTTTAGCTGACCTCACGTTAGAAAGGCAAAATCATGAAAACCCTGATCCCCACCCTTATGACCGCAATCATTCTGATCGCCTGTACTTCGCCTGCTGAAAAAACGCAATCATCCCAACCTGTCACGTCGTCTGAAAAACCATCCGAACCGCGTCAAGCGTCAACGTCGGCTTTGGCGGCGAAATGGGTTGTGGTGTCTTTCGATAAATTCACCGAAAAAGATTTGGCGGGCAGAACGGCTTTTTTGGATTTGAGCAAAATGCCCAAGGCACATGGCAAGATGGGTTGTAATCATTTGATGCTCCAAGCAAAAGAAGTCGGTTCGGGCAAAATCGATTTCGGTCCGATTGCGACGTCAATGATGTTGTGTGAAAACATGAAGTTGGAAGAGGCTTTCTTGAACATGAGAAGCGTGTGGAACTATCGTTTCGACGGCGATGATTTGATTTTGGAGCAAAACGGCAAAACCATGCGCCTGCGCCGTGAGCCGTAAATTTTGAGTTTACCGTTAATTATAGTGGATTAAATTTAAATCAGGACAAGGCGACGAAGCCGCAGACAGTACAGATAGTACGGCAAGGCGAGGTAACGCCGTACTGGTTTAAAGTTAATCCACTATATAAAAGGTCGTCTGAAAACCGGATAATCAGGTTTTCAGACGACTTTTCGTCAAGCGAACGGGTATAATACCTTCCGTTTCCCATCCCGCACACACAAGGATCCCCATTATGGCAGCCTCGCCCGAAGCAAAGTTCACCGAAGAAAAAGTCCTGTGGATCAAACACCATACGCCCAAACTGATGACTTTTGCCATCAGCCGCCCTGAATCCTACCGCTTCTCGGCAGGACAGTTTTCGCGGCTCGGGTTTCGCGACGGCGAAGGTTTTATCTGGCGCGCGTATTCCGTCGTGTCCGCCGAATACGCCGACACGCTTGAATATTTTGCCGTTTTGATCGAGGGCGGTCCCATGTCCGCGCGGTTTGCCGCGATGAAAGAGGGCGATACTATTTTGCTAGATAAGACGGCTACCGGCTTCCTCCTGCCCGAACGTTTCCCCGACGGCAAGGACTTGGTCATGCTCTGCACGGGTTCTGGCATCGCGCCTTTCCTTTCCATCATCGAGCAGCCCGAAATCTGGCAGCGTTTCGACCGCTTGATTTTGGCGCACTCGGTTTCTTTCGCCGATGAACTGATTTTCAGACGACGTGTTGAAGCGTTGAAAGACCATCCGCTGATTGGCGAATATTTCCACAAATTCCGCTTTGTCCCAATCACCACGCGCGAGGAAACCGAAGGCGCGTTGAGCGGCAAGCGCATTCCCGAACTGCTGAAAGACGGCAGCCTCGAAGCATACGTGGGATTCAAGTTCACCAAAGCGGATACGCGCTTTATGGTCTGCGGTAATCCCGCCATGGTCAAAGACACATTCCAAGCCCTGATGGACTTGGGCTTCGCCATGCACCGCAACCGCATACCAGGCGAAATCATGATGGAAAACGGGTTTTAAGCCTGACAGTTTGATAAGGTATCGACAGCAGCAAAAAAGGTCGTCTAAAAAACGGTTTGCCGTTTCAGACGACCTTTTGTTTGAATGGTTTTGTAGCCGTCGGTGTGGGCGCGGCTGCTTATTCTTCGCTCGGTTCTTCTACATAATCATCCACTTGTTGTTCGCGGGATTTCTTTTCTTTGTCCTTCTTTTTGTCCTTGTCGGGAATGGCGGCATTGATTAACGCGCCTGTGCCTTTGACGGCGATTTTACCTGCAGTCATGACGGTAGTTGCTGCCAGATTGACGGCGCTGGTGACGATACAGCCGCTGAGTGCTAAACTGAGGAACACGGGAAGTAGAAGGACTTTTATGGTCATCAGTGTTCGCATCCGCATTGATGGTCGTGGTGTCCGCCGCTGCATCCGGAAGCCGCTTCGTGCCAGCTTTCGTCGTCGCCGTCGAATTCTTCCATTTCGTCAAATTCGCCGTTTTCAACCAGCGCGACAAGCTCTTCGAGGCTTTGCGCGCCTTCGACCCAAAAGCAGGGAATATCGGGCGGCGTATCGGGGGCGAGTAGGGCGGCGGTTTGGTCATGCCACGCAATCCAATAGCCGTTTTCGGTGTGAACGAATTGGGCATCGGGATGAATGGTTTCGCCGGTCGTTCCGATCAGCATTCTTTCGGCAATGTCGGCTTGGTAGGGTTGAATCTGCATGATGGGCTTTCTGTGAACAAAATCTGCTTTATTGTAACGAAAATCCATGGCGGATTAAATCGTCTTTCGATATGGGGCGATTTGGGATGGAATATAGAATCAACGGTTTCTGTACAAAAGGTCGTCTGAAAATAAGTTCGGCAGATGGTGTGCAAACACTAAACCAATAAAACTGACCCAATAAAAAAGCAGCCCGTTTCAGGCTGCTTTTTGCGTTATGGGATGTAACGCGTCAAATTTATACCACTTCGGCTTTGGTGATGACGACAGGTTCGGTCGGTACGTCGTCGTGGTAGCCGTGGCGTTTGGTGGCGACGCCTTCAATGGCATCGACTACATCAAAACCATCGACCACTTTGCCGAATACGGCGTAGCCCCAGTCTTGGACGACGGTTTTGCCGTACAGTTCTTTAGAACGGAAGTTCAGGAAGGCGTTGTCGGCGGTGTTGATGAAGAATTGCGCGCTGGCAGAATGCGGGTCGGAAGTACGCGCCATAGCGATGGTGTATTTCTCGTTGGGCAGGCCGTTGGACGCTTCGTTTTGAATCGGCTCGCGGGTTTCTTTTTCGTTCATGTTCTCGTCCATGCCGCCGCCTTGAATCATGAAACCTTTGATGACGCGGTGGAAGATTACGCCGTCGTAGAAGCCGTCTTTGACGTATTGCTCGAAGTTTTTGGCGGTAACGGGGGCTTTGTCGAAATCGAGTTCGATTTTGATGTCGCCTTTGTTAGTGTGCAGGATAATCATGGGTTTCCTTTCGTTAAGAATCTTTTTGGAAATGGTGCTGGGCGGAAAAACTTCAAGGTCGTCTGAAAAATATTCTTTCAGACGACCTTGGCTAGGGTTTTACGGGTTTACGGCATCAGGACGAAATAAGCCCACAGCGCAACCAATACGATACAGAGGACGTTCAGCAGCAAGCCGACGTTCATCATTTCTCGTTGCTTAATCAAGCCGGTACCGAACACAATAGCGTTGGGCGGCGTGGCAACCGGCAGCATGAAGGCACAAGATGCGCCGATGCCGATAACGAATACCAAAACTTGTTCAGGCAGCCCCATTTGCGTGGCGATGCTGGCGAAAATGGGTACGAGCAGCGCGGCAGAAGCGGTGTTACTGGTGAACTCGGTCAGGAAGATGATGAAGGCGGCAACCACGAAAATCACCAGTAATGCAGGCGAATGGGAGAAAGTGGAGGCAACCTGCTGACCCAATGCTTCGGATGCGCCGGAAGATTGCAGCAGCGCGCTCAAGCTGATACCACCGCCGAAGAGCATCAATACACCCCAGTCGGTATTGCGGGCGACTTCTTTCCATTGCGCCACGCCGAATACGACGACGGCGACGGCGGCAATCAGGGCGATGACAGTATCGGGGTTGGAAATACCGAACGCTTCTTTGATTTTGGAACTGAATACCCAAGCCACGGCAGCAGCCAAGAAAATCAACAGCGCGATCACGCGGTGCAGCGTCCACGGAATAGATTCGGCTTTAACTTCGACGCGCTCGTTCAGATTAGGCTTGAGGATGACGTACATGGAGAACAGCATCAGCGGCAGAATCAACAACATCATTGGCAAGCCGAGTTTCATCCAGCCGACGAAGTCCAGATTCAGAGCTTTGGCGGCAATCATGTTAGGCGGCGAACCGACCACGGTACCCAAACCACCGATACTGGCGCAGTAGGCGATGCCGAGTAAGACGAAAACATAGGTTTTGCGTTCTTTTTCTTGGTCGAGGTGGCTCATCATACCCATTGCCAAAGGCAGCATCATGGCGGCGGTGGCGGTATTGCTGATCCACATGGACAGGAAGGCAGTAACGATAAACAACATCAACACCGCGACTTTCATATTGCCGCGCGACAGGCGCAGGAGGCTGACGGCGATTTTACGGTCGAGACGCTGCATGTGCAGGGCGGTAGCAAGCGCGAAGCCGCCGAAGAAGATGTAAATCGTCGGATCGGCAAAGCCCGCCATCGCTTTTTTGATGTCCATATCGGGGAAGCCGAGCACGACGGCGAGAATCGGCACCATCAATGCGGTTACCGTGATGTGGACGGCTTCGGTAAACCAAAGCGCGGCAACGAAAATCAACAGCGCGATGCCTTTGTTGGCATCGGTACTGTACGGCAGGATGTGGTAAATGCCGAAACAGACGACGGCGGAGATGATGGTGGTCAGCAGACCTTTAAAGTCGGTAATCGGCTTTTGCGCACTGAGTAACTCGACATTCTCAGGATGCTGGGTTTTGTCCTTTGCATGTAAGTCCATGGAGTATTCCTCTGAAGCATAACGTGAAATCACTAAAACCGCGGATGCTTGGGCTCATCGCCTGACATTGCTTTTTTATTGATTTCACTGAATCGGTTTTTCTTGTTTCCCGCGTCGGGACGTTCGCAGGCTTTGGATTTCAGTCAAAAAAAGCCGTGCAGCATGGCGACGAGTATATTTGTAATCGCGTGTAGTGTAAATATAATGTTAACAATCGGGCGCGGTTTTTACGAAAACGGATTGATGGGAAACTAAAAATATCTATTTGTTGATTTTCAGACGACCTCCTTTGTAGTTAAAGCGTTAAGGTCGTCTGAAATGCCTAAAACATGCCGTTATCGTGATATGATGCCGCATCTTTAACGACGCCGTCACGTCAATGAAAAAAATATTCAAAATCTTCCTGAAAGCACTGTTGGCGTTTATCATCGCCGCCATCCTTTACTTTGCCGCCGCCTACATCCTCGGTAAAATTCCACAAGACGGCACCGCCTCCGACGGCGACGTCACACTTTACCTGAACAGCAACGGCGTACACGCCGACATCGTCATGCCGCTTTCAGACGACCTTTTCGACTGGACCAGCATCATCAATCCTGCCGACAGCCCCGCAGGGCAAGGCGATGCGCCCATCCGCTACGTCGGCATAGGCTGGGGCGAGCGCAATTTCTATTTGAACACGCCGCAGTGGTCGGATTTGACCGCCTCTACGGCAGTACAGGCGTTAAGCGGGGTCAACAGCACGCTGATTCACGCCATCTACTACCGCGAGTCGCCGCGCGAAGGCGAAAATACCGTCAAATTTACCGTCAGTCGCGAACAATACCGCCGCCTGAGTGCCAACCTGATGCGCCATTTCAAATTGAAAGCAGGCAAAGCCATCCCCGTCGCCGGTGCGCATTACAGCGCTGACGACGCATTCTACGAGGCAGAAGGACGCTACCATCTTTTCAATACGTGCAACAGCTGGCTCAACCGCCGCCTGACCGAAAGCGGCATCAACGGCGTCGTTTGGACACCGTTCCCCGATCCGCTGCTCGACAGCCATCGTACCAATACAGCAGAAAAACCATGAAAACCCTGACCATCCGCCATCTCACGCTCGGCAGCGGACAGCCGAAAATCGCCGTTCCCTTAGTTGCCCGAGACGAAGCAGCCTTATCCGCCGCCCTGAAAAATCTCGAACACGCCTGTTTCGATATTATCGAGTTCAGAGCCGACTATTTCGCCCAAGCAGGCAACCCCGAATACCTGCTTGCGCAAGCCGCCGCAGTGCGCCATGTGTTTCCCGAAACCCCGCTGCTGTTTACCTTCAGACGCGCGGAGGAAGGCGGCGAATACCCTTGCAGCAAAGCGTATTATTTCGAGTTGCTCGATAAAGCCGCCGCTTCAGACATCATCGACATCATCGACATCGAACTTTCCGCCGGAGAAAGCGAAGTCCGCCAAGCGGTTGCCGCAGCCAAAGCGCACAACACCACCGTCCTGATGAGCAACCACGATTTCCATCAAACGCCCGCCAAATCGGACATCACAGGTCGTCTGAAAAAAATGGAAGAGGCAGGCGCAGACATCTGCAAAATCGCCGTGATGCCCCAAAGCCCCGCCGATGTCCTGACGCTTTTGGATGCTACTTGGGAAGCACGTCAAACTGCAAACCGCCCGATTGTTACCATCTCCATGGGCAAACTCGGACTCATCAGCCGCATCGCAGGTTCAACCTTCGGCTCCACCATCACGTTCGGCACTGCAGGAACCGCCTCCGCCCCCGGCCAGCTCGATTCCGCCAGCCTGAAAAACATCTTGGATGTTTTGGAAAACAGCGGCGTTGCCGGATAACCATAAATACAAAAAGATAAAAGGTCGTCTGAAACAGCGTTCAGACGACCTTTGTAGGATATTCCGCTATAATGGCGGCAAAATTTGAATAGAAAAGGAAAATTATGAACCGTCTGTACCCCCACCCGATTATCGCCCGCGAGGGCTGGCCGTTTATCGGCGGCGGTTTGGTATTGAGTTTGCTGGTGTCCGCCTGCTGCGGCTGGTGGTCGCTGCCGTTTTGGATTTTCACCGTATTTGCCCTGCAATTTTTCCGCGATCCCGCACGCGAAATCCCGCAAGACCCCGAAGCGATTTTAAGCCCCGTTGACGGACGCATCGTCGTCGTCGAACGCGCGCGCGATCCTTACCGTGATACCGAAGCGTTGAAAATCAGCGTGTTCATGAACGTCTTCAACGTCCACTCGCAAAAATCGCCTGCCGACTGCACCGTGACAGCCGTCGAATACAATAAAGGTAAATTCCTAAATGCCGACTTGGACAAAGCCAGTACCGAAAACGAACGCAACGCCGTACTGGCGACCACTGCTTCAGGCCGCGAAATCACCTTCGTCCAAGTCGCAGGCTTGGTTGCCCGCCGTATTTTGTGTTACACCAAAGTGGGCGAGAAACTGACCCGCGGAGAACGCTACGGCTTTATCCGCTTCGGTTCGCGCGTTGATATGTATCTGCCGGTTGACGCGCAGGCACAAGTTGCCATCGGCGACAAAGTCACCGGCGTGAACACCGTTTTGGCGCGCCTGCCGCTCCAAGCTCCGGAAGCTGCCGCACCGACTGAAACACCGCCGCCTGCCGCTGCACAAACGGAAACGCCTGTTTCAGCGCAAACCGTTTCAACACAAACCGCTCCGGTGCAAACCGTTTCCGAAGTTGCACAATCCGAAATCGAAGCGGCTGCCGATAAAGTCCGCAATGCCGTAGAGCAGTCATTGAAAGACTGACGGCTGAAAGCTGAATAATGAGGTCGTTTGAAAACCTTTTCAGACGACCTTGTTTTATCAGAAACGGTAAATACGGTATAATTTGAACCCAACACACATTACACCCGACGGATTGATTCCCCGTCGGTTTTCCCTTTTCAGACGACCTATACCGAATATCAAAAATCCATCCATGACCGCAAAATCCTCTAAAACCGCATCAAAGCCGAAAGCCAAAACAAACGCCAAACCGACTACGCGCCGTCAAAGCCAAACGAAGGCGCAGACCGAGCCGAACAAGGTTTCCGAGCGTTTGAAGGCTGCCAAAGCGTTGCAAAAAAATGAAGAAAAAAAAGCGCGCCCCGAACACGTTGTTAATCTGATTAACGACGCGCTGTGGCTCTTCGGGCTGATGGTAACGGTCTTCATCGCCATTTCCCTCGCCAGCTTCAAAATGACCGACCCCGCATGGTCGCGCAGTGTGCCGAAACCGGACGGCATCGCCAACTTCGGCGGGCTGTTCGGCGCGTATGTTTCCGATGTCGGCTATTATCTCTTTGGTTTGTCGTTTTGGTGGTGGATCGCCGCTTCGTGCGTTTTCCTCTATAAAAATTTCCGCCCGCTGCAAAAGCGTGAAAACTACAAATCCTACAACCACGGCGTTGCCGCGCTGGCTTTGTTCCTGCTTTTGGTGTGCAGCCCGATTCTCGAATACTTCACCCTTCAAAATACCTTGGACGAAACCCTGCCTGTCGGTGCGGGCGGTTTGGTCGGTGCTTTGGCAGGTTCGGGCTTGGCTTGGCTGTTGGGCAAATCAGGCAGCCTGCTGATTATGTGCGTCATGCTGCTGCTTTCTGTTTCCTTGCTTGCGCAAGTGTCTTGGCTGGAAGTCATGGCGAAAACAGGACGCAATACCGAAAGCCTGTTTTCAGGCATTTGGGGTCGTCTGAAAAAGACATTGGGCAGACGAAAAGACGACGGCTCGACCGCCGAAGCATTGGAAACGGAAAACACCCGCCGCATGGTGAAAGAAGCCAAAAACATCACCGCCACGCCCGTTGCCCCGCTTGCAGGCAGCACCAGCAACCGCAAATCCGTCGCGGTCTCCGTTGCGCCGCCGCCCAAAATTCAGGCTTCTTTGTTTGAAGACAACGAGTCGCAACAGACAGGCGAATACCACAAACCCAGCATGAGCCTGCTGCGCCTGCCCAACGGAGAACCCGTCAGCATCAATCCTGCCGAATTGGAGCGCACTGCCGAACTGATTGAGTCCAAGCTGGCAGAATTCGGCATCGGCGTGCAAGTTGTGTCCGCCACTTCCGGCCCTGTGATTACGCGTTATGAAATCGAACCCGCGCAAGGCATAAAAGGCAGCCAAATCGTTGCTTTGTCTAAAGACTTGGCGCGTTCCATGTCGCTTCAAGCCGTGCGCATCGTGGAAACCATTGCGGGCAAAAACACGATGGGTATCGAGTTGCCCAACGAAAAACGCCAAGATGTGATGTTGAGCGAAATCTTGTCTTCGCCCGTGTTTACCGAAGCCAAATCCAAGCTGACCGTTGCGTTGGGCAAAGACATCGCTGGTACGCCCGTCGTCGGCGATTTGGCAAAAATGCCGCATCTTTTGGTCGCCGGTATGACCGGTTCGGGTAAATCCGTCGGCGTGAACGGCATGATTATGTCCATGCTTTTCAAAGCCACGCCCGACGAAGTCCGCTTTATTATGATTGACCCGAAAATGCTCGAATTGAGCATTTACGACGGCATTCCGCATTTACTTTGCCCTGTCGTTACCGATATGCGCGAAGCGGGGCAGGCGTTGAACTGGTGTGTCGCCGAAATGGAAAAACGCTACCGCCTGCTTTCCCACGCCGGCGTGCGCAACTTGGAAGGCTTCAACCAAAAAGTCGAAGCCGCCAAAGCATCGGGCAAACCCATGCCCAACCCGTTCAGCCTGAATCCGGACGATCCCGAACCGCTGGAAAAACTGCCGATGATTGTGGTCGTTATCGACGAGTTGGCAGACCTGATGATGACCGAACGCAAAGCCGTCGAGCAACAAATCGCCCGCCTCGCCCAGAAAGCGCGCGCCGCCGGTATCCATATGATTGTCGCGACTCAGCGTCCGAGCGTCGATGTCGTCACAGGCCTGATTAAGGCCAACATCCCGACGCGTATGGCGTTTACCGTACAAAGTAAAATCGACAGCCGCACCATCCTCGACCAGATGGGCGCGGACGAGCTGCTGAAATACGGCGACTCCCTGTTCCTGCAACCGGGTAGCGCCGAGCCGACCCGCCTGCAAGGCGCGTTCGTTTCAGACGACGAAGTGCATCAAGTCGTCAACTACGTCAAATCGCAAGCCCCTGCCGACTATATCGAAGGTCTGCTCAGTGGTGAGGCCGCGCTGGAAACCACCAATATCGTCAATCCGAATGCGGGCAGCGACGAATTGTTCGACCAAGCCGTCGCCTACATTTTGGAAAGCAAAAAAACTTCCATCTCCTCCCTGCAACGCCAGTTGCGCATCGGCTACAACCGCGCCGCCAACCTGATGGAAGCGCTCGAAAACGCCGGTGTCGTTTCCCCCGCAGACATCAACGGCAGCCGCAGGATTTTGTCGCAAAAAGACCAGTTGTGATCTCAATAATTACCAAAGGTCGTCTGAAAACTGGTTATATCTGTTTTCAGACGACCTTTTTATGATGTCGGATTCAATACCTTATTTTATCGCGGCAAAATCAGCCCGCCTTTCGACGATATAGTGAATTAAATTTAAATCAGGACAAGGCGAGGCAACGCCGTGCTGGTTTAAAGTTAATCCACTATATTATCCAGTCAATCAAACATTGTGATATACTAGCCAGCTAATTTTCCTGCCTTTTGCAAGCAACGGACGATAAAAGCCCTGATGGGTCGGAGCCGCTTTTGCAGTCATCATTGGCAAAAGGATTCCCATTTTTATTTAACACAACAAATTAAGGTCTTACGATGAGCGTAACTGTTGAAACTTTAGAAAATCTGGAACGCAAAGTAGTGCTGTCTCTGCCTTGGTCCGAAATCAACGCAGAAACCGATAAAAAACTGAAACAAACCCAACGCCGTGCAAAAATCGACGGTTTCCGTCCGGGTAAAGCACCTTTAAAAATGATTGCCCAAATGTACGGTGCAAGCGCTCAAAATGAAGTCATCAATGAAATGGTTCAACGCCGCTTCTACGATGTTGCCGTTGCCCAAGAATTGAAAGTTGCCGGCTATCCGCGTTTCGAAGGCGTTGAAGAACAAGACGATAAAGAATCCCTGAAAATCGCTGCGATTTTCGAAGTGTTCCCTGAAGTCGTTATCGGCGATTTGTCTGCACAAGAAGTCGAAAAAGTAACCGCTTCCGTCGGCGATGTCGAAGTGGACCAAACCGTAGAAATCCTGCGCAAACAACGCACCCGCTTCAACCATGTTGAGCGCGAAGCCCAAAACGGCGACCGCGTCATCATCGACTTCGAAGGCAAAATCGACGGCGAACCTTTTGCAGGCGGCGCATCCAAAAACTACGCCTTCGTATTGGGCGCAGGTCAAATGCTGCCTGAATTTGAAGCAGGTGTAGTCGGTATGAAGGCAGGCGAAAGCAAAGACGTTACCGTCAATTTCCCCGAAGACTACCACGGTAAAGACGTTGCCGGTAAATCCGCTGTCTTCACCATCACATTGAACAACGTATCCGAACCCACTCTGCCTGAAGTCGATGCCGACTTCGCCAAAGCATTGGGTATCGCCGACGGCGACGTTGCCAAAATGCGCGAAGAAGTGAAGAAAAACGTAGGCCGCGAAGTTGAACGCCGCGTGAACGAACAAACCAAAGAATCTGTAATGAGCGCGCTGCTCAAAGCCGTAGAGCTGAAAGCGCCTGTGGCTTTGGTAAATGAAGAAGCCGCCCGCTTGGCAAACGAAATGAAACAAAACTTTGTCAACCAAGGCATGGCTGACGCTGCCAACTTGGATCTGCCTTTGGACATGTTCAAAGAGCAAGCCGAACGCCGCGTATCTCTGGGCTTGATTTTGGCAAAACTGGTTGACGAAAACAAACTGGAACCAACTGAAGAGCAAATCAAAGCTGTTGTTGCCAACTTCGCAGAAAGCTACGAAGATCCTCAAGAAGTGATCGACTGGTACTACGCAGAGCCTTCCCGCCTGCAAGGTCCGACTTCTTTGGCAGTAGAAAGCAACGTTGTTGATTTCGTTTTGGGCAAAGCCAAAGTAACCGAAAAAGCTTTGTCTTTTGACGAAGTGATGGGCGCACAAGCCTAATCATCTTCAAAAGGTCGTCTGAAACAGACAACTTGAAAGCACCAAAGCGTTCCTTTGGTGCTTTCGCAACATTGACAGGAGACAAAAATGTCCTTCGATTTCAATAATTACCTCGTTCCTACCGTTATCGAACAAAGCGGACGCGGCGAGCGTGCATTTGATATTTACTCGCGCCTTTTGAAAGAGCGCATCGTATTTTTGATCGGCCCGGTAACCGACGAGTCCGCCAATTTGGTGGTTGCCCAGCTGTTGTTTTTGGAAAGTGAAAATCCGGACAAAGATATTTTCTTCTATATCAATTCTCCCGGCGGTTCAGTAACGGCAGGTATGTCGATTTACGACACCATGAATTTCATCAAGCCCAACGTCTCCACTTTGTGCTTGGGACAAGCGGCAAGCATGGGCGCATTCCTGCTCTCGGCAGGAGAGAAAGGCAAACGTTTCGCCCTGCCGAACAGCCGTATCATGATTCACCAGCCTTTGATCAGCGGCGGTTTGGGCGGTCAGGCATCCGACATTGAAATCCATGCCCGCGAGCTGTTGAAAATCAAAGAGAAACTCAACCGCCTGATGGCGAAACACTGCGGCCGCGACTTGGCAGATTTGGAACGCGACACCGACCGCGACAACTTCATGTCCGCCGAAGAAGCCAAAGAATACGGCTTGATTGACCAAGTTCTGGAAAATCGCGCTTCTTTGCAGGCTTAAGATTCTAATTGGATTGATTCAGAGGACGCTGCTGATTATTCAGATATTGCGTTATGTAATCAGTGGCTTTCTTGATGAAACTGCTTGGGTAGGAAAAGAGCGGTTTGGTTGGGACGCTGCTGACGACGGTGTTTGAATGGATTTGACGAAAAGGTCGTCTGAAAACTTGAAAGACAGGTTTTCAGACGACCTTTTTGATTTGCTGTATTGGAATTGAGATTACGTTAACGACTTTGGTTTGCTTTGTCGTCTTGTCTTAATGGATAAAGAATCCCGCTGTATGCCTTATTCCGTAAAGAAAGTATGCGCGCCGAGATAATGTTTGGCGTAATACGGGCTGGAGAGTTTTTCGGTTTTGATGGTTTTGCCGCTGCTTGGGGCGTGGATAAATTCGCCGTTGCCGATGTAGAGACCGACGTGGGAATATTGGGATGAACCGCCTGTGTTAAAAAAGACGAGGTCGCCGGCTTTTAATTGGTTGTCGGGGATTTTGCGGCTGGCTGCCGCCATGTCGCGGGCGGTTCGCGGGAGGCTGACACCGAGGGCGTTTTTATAGACGAATTGAATCATGCCGCTGCAGTCGAAGCCGGTGGCAGTGCTGCTGCCGCCCCATCTGTAAGGCGTGCCGACTAGCCCCATGCTGTGCAGCATAAGTTCTTGCGAGCCTTGAGTGCGGTCGATGTTGCCGATGCGGACGGGTTGGACGGTTCGGGCGGTGGTGTGGGTTTTGGTCTTTGGATGATGTTTGCCGGAAAAAAGGCCGCAGGAGGCGAGGGGCAGGATGATGGCGGCGGTCAGGGCGGTGCGGATAATCGGTTTCATGGGATTCCTTTTTAGGGGCGTTTCAGACGAGGTCTGCATGAGGTCGTCTGAAAAAGGTTTTTCTGTTTCTACGAATATGGGCGTAAAGAACGGAAGGGCGAGAAAAACGAAAAATACGGTTTGGCGCAGATGAGTGAGCAGACTGGTTTGTTTTTGATAATGTTCGGTTTTATCGGCAGGCTAATGTATAGTGGATTAACTTTAAACCAGTACGGCGTTGCCTCGCCTTGCCGTACTATCTGTACTGTCTGCGGCTTCGTCGCCTTGTCCTGATTTAAATTTAATCCACTATATTGCGGGTTGAAAACGAGTCCGTGGCTTTGTGCGGTAACTTGATATTGTGTCGGGTCGATGTTTGTGCAGTTTGTCTTGAGGTCGTCTGAAAACTTGAAATACAGGTTTTCAGACGACCTTTTGTTTGGGTTTTACAGCAATCCTTCTATCGGCAGGATGGAGAGGATTTTGGAGGTAACGCGTTTCCAGAATTTGGCTTCCGGCTCGGTGGAGTAGGTTTTTTGAGTGGTGGGGTCGTACCAATGCAGTTTGTTGTATTTGTCGAGGGTAACCTGATAGGCGTATTTGGGGGTGGTATTGACGAGGGTGCGCTGCATTTCGCCTGCGATTTTGGGGCTTTCGAGGACGACGCCCATTTCGGTGTTGAGTCTGGCGGAGCGCGGGTCGAGGTTGAATGAGCCGATGAACACGCGCTTTTCGTCCACGATGAAGGTCTTGGCGTGCAGGCTGGTGGCGGAGCTGCCGGTCAAGCCGCGGTCTTTGGTGGTGGGGACGGCGTGGTTGGGTTGCAGCTCGTAGAGTTTGACACCGGCTTTGAGCAGGGGTTTGCGGTATTTGACGTAGCCCGAATGGACGGCAGCGACATCGGTTGCTTGGAGCGAGTTGGTCAGGACGGTGACGTCCACGCCGTCTTTGACGAGTTGGTTAAGCGCGCGCACGCCTGATTTGGTGGGAACGAAATAGGGCGAAACGAGATAGACGCTTTTTTCGGGCGTTTTCAGGGCGTCCTGCATTCGGTCGAAAATGGGCGGTTTGTGGCGGTCGCGGTCCAGCCCTTTGGCAGGATCGTCGCTGATCAGGCGGGTGTGGACGCTTTGCCAGTCTATGCTGTTGCTCTGCATTTTTTTGTAGAGTTCGGAACTTTCGATGTTGCTGCGGTAACGGCTGAGGGTTTCGTTTTTGTCTTTGTCGTTGTAACCCAGCTCTTGGAAGCCTTTTTCGATATCGCCTTTTTTGATGATGCTGGCGGCAGTGTAGGAGGAATGGCTTGCCCAATAGCGGTCGAAATCTTGGGAAACTTCGGGCACGACGCGACCGGTGGCAAGAATGTCGAGGTCGGCGAAGATGGTGTCTTCGCCGACTTTGAAATATTCGTCGCCGATATTGCGCCCGCCGAGGATGGTGGCGCGGTTGTCGGCGGTAAAGGATTTGTTGTGCATCCGGCGGTTGAGGCGGGGGAAGTCGGTCAAATAGCCGAGCGCACGCCACTTGCGGCGGACGAAGGGGTTGAACAGGCGGATTTCGATATTGGGATGGCTGTCGAGGGCGAGCAGGACGTTGTCCAGCCCGTTGGTGTTGTTGTCGTCAAGCAGCAGTCGCACGCGCACGCCGCGTTCGGCGGCACGGTGGATAAGGTTGAACATGAGCTTGCCGGAGATGTCGTTGTGCCAGATGTAGTATTGGAGGTCTAGGGTGTGGTCGGCGGCTTCAATCAGGGCGGCGCGAGCGACGAAGGCTTCGTGTGCGTCGTTGAGCAGATAGACATTGGAAATATCGCCGCCGGTTTTGGCTGTGGCGGTGTTGAGCAGGGCATCCATGCGTGGGGCAGAACGGATGTCGAGGTAGTGGCTTTCAGGGCGCTCGTCCAGTGAGGGGAGACCGGTGCAACCTGTCAGAAAAACCGGAAGCATAAGGATGAGATGGATTTTTTTCATTCTTGAGGGCATTTCAGACGACCTTTTTCGCTGAAACGGTATTTTTATATTGGATTAACTTTAAACCAGTACGGCGTTACCTCGCCTTAGCTCAAAGAGAACGATTCTCTAAGGTGCTGAAGCACCAAGTGAATCGGTTCCGTACTATCTGTACTGTCTGCGGCTTCGTCGCCTTGTCCTGATTTTTGTTAATCCACTATATTTAGAAGGGTCGTCTGAAAAGAAGTTCGATGTTTATACGGTTCGCATTTTAACCTATTTTTTTGAAGTCGTTAGATTGCGTCCATCGGAAATGTGCAGGCGGCTGAATATGATGCTGGAGATGAGTGTAATCAAACCGATGGAAAGCAGGGTAAGGCGGAATGAGAGGTGGAGGTTGCCTGCGGTGAAGCTGCTTTGCGACCAGTTTTGCAGGATAAGCGCGCCTAGCGCAATGCCGAGGCTGATGGCGAGTTGTTGGTTGACCGCCATCAGGCTGTTGCCGCTGCCGGTTTGGTGCGCGCGCAGGTCAGCGATGGTCAGGGTGTTCATGGCGGAGAATTGGATGGAGTTGCAAGTGCCGATGAGGAGCAGCAGGACAATCCATATGCTTAAGGATGTGTCCGCGTCGGGTAGGGCAAGCAGCATAATCAGTATGGCGAGGAAGCGCGTGTTCCAAATCAACACGTTGCGGTAGCCGAAGCGCGACATCAGGGGCTTGATGAGCGGTTTGACAACAAGCGAGGCGAAAGCGACGGGCGCGACCAGCCAGCCGGATACGCTGGCGGCAAAGCTGAACGCGACTTGAAACAATAGCGGCAGCAAAAAAGGGATGGAACTGATGCCGAGCCGGCTGAACAGATTGCCTGTCAGACCCAGCCGGAAGGTGCGGACTTGGAACAAATCCACCGCATAAATCGGGTTGGCGGCGGTTTTCATGTGGTGGTAGTAGAGCAGAGCGAATGCCGTACCGCCGATGGCGAGCAAGAGCGAAAACCAAACCGCGCCGGAGTGGGACACCATTTCCACTGCCAACATCAAGAGACACGCCGCCGAAGCGAAAGTCAGGTAGCCGCTCAAGTCCAGAGCGGTATTTTCGCCTTTGACATCGGGCATAATCCGCCAGCCCAGCAAGACGCCGAGCAGCCCTATGGGCAAGTTTAGCAGGAAAATCCAATGCCAAGATGCGTATTCCACCAAATAGCCGCCGACCAAAGGACCGAATATCGGGCCGATCAGCGCGGGCATTACGGCATAATTGATGGCGTTTAAGAGTTGGGATTTGTCGTACACGCGCAAAATCGTCAGGCGCGGTACGGGCACCAACATCGACCCGCCTATGCCCTGAATCACCCGCGCCATCACCAGCATGGGCAGATTGGTTGCCGCTGCACACAATGCCGATCCGAGCATAAAAATGCCGACCGAGCCGAAAAATACGTTTTTAGTGCCGAACCTGTCCACTAAATAGCCGCTTAAAGGAATCAGCAGGGCGACGGTCAGCGTATAGGAAATCGCCGCCAGCTGCATATTGAGTGGCGATACTTGGAAATCTTTGGCGATTTCGGGCAGGGCGGTGTTCAGAATCGTCGCGTCCAGCATCTGCATAAAAATCGCAATCGCCAAAAGCAGGGGCAGCCAGCGGGACGGGCGGACGGGCGGCGTTTCCAAAACGTTTGATTCGGTTGTGTTCATAGGGATGAATTGTAACTGATTTGGCAGTAGGTCGTCTGAAAGGCGGCTTGCTCTTTCAGGCTTTGGGATGAGAACCGGATGGCTGTTGAGAGACTCGATCTTTTAGAGATTTGTTTGTTGGATTGGGAGTCAGGGAATGAGCTTGCGCCCATGTATAGTGGATTAACAAAAATCAGGACAAGGCGATGAAGCCGCAGGCAGTACAGATAGTACGGAACCGATTCACTTGGTGCTTCAGCACCTTAGAGAATCGTTCTCTTTGAGCTAAGGCGAGGCAACGCTGTACTGGTTTAAAGTTAATCCACTATATTTTGTCAAAAAGGTCGTCTGAAAACGGGCAATACCGGTTTTCAGACGACCTTTGCGTCTTTAAGCTGCCTCAATCATCAGGCGATTTCGAGCCACATCACTTGGTAGGGGCGCAGCACCAAATCCTGATTCAATGTCACGGTTTCGCCGCTGATGAGGTCTTTGGCGCGGGCGGGCATGGCTTGCAGGGTGTGTGCGCTGATGGTTTGAGGGTGTTCGCTGAAGTTGCCGAACGCCAAAAGCGCGTTGTTGCGGATGTAGCCGATGATGTGTTTGTTGTTGGTATTGAAGGTCACCAGACGGCCGCCGTTCAAACGCGGGTTGTTTTGGCGGATGTCTATCATGTGGCGCAGGCCTTGATAGATTTGTCCTGCCGCGGTTGACGGGTCGTGGCGTTGTTCGTACAACTCGGCGTTGTAACGCGGACGGTGCGCCCAGCGGCTGTCGTCGCTCTTATTGCTGTCGCTTGACCAGGCGTCGTCGTTGAGCGTGCCGACTTCGTCGCCGAGATAAATCAGCGGCAGACCGCCGGTACTCAGGGCGATGCTGTACAAGAGTTTGATGCGGTCAACGGCGTGGGGGTCGTGTTGCGCCAAACCGGCGAGAGCGGCGGCAGTACCGCTGACGCGGCAGTCGCCGGTGTTGGGGTTGTATTGGAAGGGGACGCCGCGCGCGAAGCTGCCGTCGAAATGGTTGACGAAGAAGCGGTTGAGGAATTGGCGGTGGTCGTAGCCGTGGATGCCGAATTGCGATGCGTCTTCGTCGGCAAACGTCCAGCCGATGTCGTCGTGGCTGCGCACATAGTTGACCCATGCGGTATGGTCGGGCAGGTTGTGGCGGTAGGAGAGGGCTTGGTGGAGCAGGTTGACTTCGCGGGTGGCGAGGGTGTTCCACAACAATGCCATTTGCAGCGGGTTGTAGCCGATTTGGCATTCGTCTTGTCCGATGTATTGGACGACTTGGTCGGGGTGGACGATGGCTTCGGATTTGAAGAACACGGCAGGTGCGGCGATGCGCATGACGGCGTTGAATGCGCGGATTAAGGCATGGGCTTGCGGCAGGTTTTCGCAATCCGTACCCATTTGTTTCCAAATAAAGGCGACGGCGTCCATGCGCAGGATGTCAACCCCCAGATTGGCGAGGAACATCATTTCGCCCGCCATGGCGCGGAACACCCAAGGATTGCTGTAATTCAAATCCCATTGGAAGGAATTGAACGTCGTCCATACCCAGCGTCCGTCTTCTAATTGGGAGAAGCCGCCCGGATGCTGGTCGGGGAAGATTTCGCGCAGGGTGCGATCGTATTGGTCGGGCATCCAGCGGTCGGGGAAAATATAGTAGAAATTGTCGTAAAGGGGATCGCCGGCGGCGCAGCCTTTTGCCCATTCGTGTTCGTTGGAAGTATGGTTGAAGATGAAATCGACGACGGCGGAAATGCCTGCTTCGTGCAGAGCGGCAATGACATCGCGCAAGTCGTCTATCGTACCCAAAGCCGGATTGACGTCGCGGTAGCTGCTGACCGCATAGCCGCCGTCGCTTTTGCCTTCGGGACATTTAAACAGGGGCATCATGTGCAGATAAGTCAGCCCAAGTTCTTGGAAATAAGGGATTTTGGCTTTCAAGCCTTTCAAATCGCCCGCAAACAAATCGACATAGCACACGCCGCCGACCTGTTTATTAGACAAAATCCAATCGGGATCGCTCTCGCGTGCGGCATCAACGGCTTTCAGAGACTTGTCGCGTTGGGAATAGCTTTGCCATGCTTGTGCAATCAGTTGTTCCAGCATGGGCAGGACGGCTTCGTTGTCGTTGTAAACGTTGTCCAGCTCGTGCATCAGCTTGGGAAAATGCTCGTTCAAACGCCTGTCAAACTGTTTCCAGTCTTCGGAAGCTTCGACGGTCGCACGCTGTTTGGGGGGATATTCTGCCAAGGCGCGCTCTTTGAGATGATGCAGGGTCAAATCGACCTGTTGGGTCTGGGTCAACATGATGTTTACTCCGAGTTGAGGTTGGATTTGTTTGGAAGCCTGATTCCTGCTGCCTGCGCTGCGGAAACTCATGCAGGCTTAAGGCAAAATCGAAAAGTCCATCATACTGTAAGAAGCTGTTTGTGCATAGTAGCCTGAAATACTTGGGAAAATAGGCTTTTAATCGGGATGGGGTCGTCTGAAAACGGTGTGGATTTTTTCGTATAAAGTCGGGTGTGTTGGTATGGTTGGCATTTAATATTATATTGGGTGGTTATTTCGTAGATAAATAGCTCTATTTGTGACTTTTAAACATTAATTCGCTGCCATGTTGGCTGTGTATTTATCCAATAAGCAATATTTGGATATTTGATAAGGATGTGAACGCATTTATTTTCTTGGGTAAAGCAAAGCGGGCATATTTTGAAGAAGATAATTTTGTTTGATGGAAGTCAAAGGTCTTTGATGGGGAAGTTTGGGCGTATTGGCTTGGAAGAATAGGGCGTTGCCCTGACTGAGTTTAAAGAGCGGAAACATCGAAACAAAAGGTCGTCTGAAAACGTGCAATACTCGTTTTCAGACGATCTTTCGAACTTTAAAACCTCAATGATTTACAGCGGCCATTTTAGCGCGGGATTGCTTTCGATGACGGCTTTGAACTGGTTTTGAATCCGCTCAATGGCTTCGTCGGAATCCGCTTCGAAGCGCAACACCAAAATCGGCGTGGTATTAGAGGCGCGCATCAGGCCGAAGCCGTCGGGGAATTCTACGCGCAAGCCGTCGATGGTGATGATTTCGGTCGCGCCTTCGAATTTGGCTTTGGCGGCGAGTTCGTCGATAACCTGATGGCCGTTGCTGCCTTCGGGCAGGTCGATGTTGAGTTCGGGTGTGGAAATGCTTTGCGGCAGGTTGTTCAATACTTCGGACGGATTGTCAAAGGAGGACAGGATTTCCAAGAGGCGTGCGCCGGCGTACAGACCGTCGTCGAAGCCGAACCAGCGTTCTTTGAAGAAGACGTGTCCGCTCATTTCGCCGGCAACCAGCGCGCCGGTTTTTTTCATGGCGGACTTGATGAAGCTGTGGCCGGTTTTTTCCATGACGGGTTCTCCGCCGTGTTCTTTAATCCATGGAGCCAGCAGGCGGGTGGATTTGACGTCGAAGATGACTTTCGCGCCGGGGTTGCGGCTCAAAACGTCTTGGGCAAACAGCATGAGCTGGCGGTCGGGATAGATGATGTTGCCGTCTTTGGTGACGACGCCCAAGCGGTCGGCATCGCCGTCAAAAGCCAAGCCAATTTCGGCGTCGCTGTTTTTCAGTGCGGCAATCAAATCTTGCAGGTTTTTCGGTTTGGAAGGGTCGGGATGGTGGTTGGGGAAATTGCCGTCCACTTCGCAGAAAAGTTCGGTCACTTCGTTGTCCAAACCTTTGTAGAGTTTGCCTGCGAATGCGCCGCCGACGCCGTTGCCCGCGTCGATGGCGATTTTCATGGGGCGTTTGAGTTTGACGTGGCCGACGATGTGGTTGTGGTATTCGCCGGAGATGTCTTTTTCGGTTACGCTGCCTTTTTTGTCGGAAGCGGTCAGTTTGTCGGCTTCGATCAGGGCGAGCAACTCTTGGATGGCTTCGCCTGCGAGGGTATCGCCGCCGAGCATCATTTTGAAGCCGTTGTAATCAGGCGGATTATGGCTACCGGTAATCATCACGCCGCTGCCGCCGCATTCGTTGATGGCGGCGAAATAAAGCATGGGGGTGGCGACCATGCCGACATTGAGGACGTCGATGCCGCTGTCGGTAAAGCCGCGTTGGATGTGTTCCATCAGTTCGGGACCGCTCAAGCGTCCGTCGCGTCCGAGTGCGATGCGGGTGATGCCTTTTTCGGCGGATCGGGTGGCGATGGCTTTGCCGATAAGGTAGGCGGCTTCGTTGGTCAGGGTTTTGCCGACAATGCCTCGGATGTCGTAGGCTTTGAAGATGTCGCGGGCAATATTTGCCATGATGGTTTCCTTTGTGATTGTGAATGGAAAACGGGCTTATTCTAACATAGGCAAAGGTCGTCTGAAGGCTTTCAGACGACCTTTGGGGGTTACATCAAATAACATTTACTGCGGTTTCAATCAGTTACCGAAAGTGTTGCATTGGTTGATGTCGCCGCTGTCCAAACCGCGTTTGAGCCATGCCATGCGCTGTTCGGACGAGCCGTGTGTAAAACTGTCGGGAACGACGTAGCCCTGCCCCTCTTTCTGCAGGCGGTCATCGCCGACGGATTCGGCAGCCAGCATGGCTTTGGTGATGTCCTCGGCTTTGAAGATATTATTGTTGACGGCGTAATGCCCCCAAATGCCCGCGTAGCAGTCCGCCTGTAATTCGAGTTTGACGGAAAGGGCGTTGGCTTCTTTTTTGCCGACCTGCTGCTGCATTCTGTGGACTTTGGGCAGGATGCCGAGCAGGTTTTGGACGTGGTGTCCGACTTCGTGTGCGATCACATAGGCAAACGCAGCATCGCTGGCGGAGTTGAGTTTGGTCTGCATATCTCTATAGAAGTCTAAGTCGAGATAGACTTTTTGGTCGCCCGGGCAGTAAAACGGGCCCATTGCCGATTGGCCCATGCCGCAGG
Organism: Neisseria sp. Marseille-Q2251; assembly: GCF_940793045.1. NCBI lineage: Bacteria > Pseudomonadati > Pseudomonadota > Betaproteobacteria > Neisseriales > Neisseriaceae > Neisseria > Neisseria sp. Marseille-Q2251. The sequence continues at coordinate 13,874 of NZ_CALNWV010000005.1, read as the reverse complement.
CGGTTGATGTGCCGCCGTTGTATAACACCATGGTGGTCGGGGTGTAGGTTCGTCCGATTTGCTTGAAATAGCTGCCCCAAGCTTTTTCCGTATCGGCAAGGACGACGCGGGCAAGTTCGTTCAGTTCGGCTTCTTCTTGAGGCTTGAGCTGGGAAGTTTGGGTTGAACCCGTACCCATGGAAGGAGTGCCGACCAAGCCGCTCAAATCAACGCCGTAATAAGCACCGACCAAAACGACGATGATGCCGAGGATGCCGGGCGTTCTACCGCCGCCGCCTCCACCGCTGCTGCCGCGTCGGTCTTCTACGTTTTGACTCTGTTCGCGTCCTTTCCAATCCATCTTGTGTGTTCCTTGTTGTGAAGTGATATGGGGCTGATTATACCTTGAAGGGGCGGCGTGATGCCTGCCTATATTGAGAAAAGGTCGTCTGAAAACACCAAACGGAGTTTTCAGACGACCTTTGGGCAGATAAACCGTTGGGTATTTCAACCAACGACTAGGGCAGTCAGACTTTATGTCTGATTTCCCAACACTGATGGATTTTCTTGTTGCGGAAATCGTCGGGAACGGATTGTTTGGAAATGTCTTTGACGGCGTATTGTTCCAATACCGAGTCGTCCAAGACGAAGCTGCGCAAGTTGTTGGAGAAGTAAAAAAGGCCGTCTGAAGCGAGCAGGTTCATCGCGCCGTCAATCAGCTTTTTGTGGTCACGCTGGATGTCGAGGATGTCGAGCATCTTTTTGCTGTTGGAGAAGCTGGGCGGATCCATGACGATAAGGTCGAACTGTTTGCCTTCGGCGGCGGCATTTTGCAGGTATTGGAACACGTCGGCGCGGACGATTTTGTGTTGTTCGGGGCTGATGCCGTTGAGTTCGAAATTGCGTTTCGCCCAATCGAGATATGTGTTGGACAAATCGACGGTTTCGCTGGACGCTGCTCCGCCGGTGGCTGCATAGACGGTGAAGCTGCCGGTGTAGGAAAACAAGTTGAGGAAGCGTTTGCCCGTTGCGGTTTCGCCGACCTTTTTGCGCGTGTTACGGTGGTCGAGGAAGAGGCCGGTGTCGAGGTATTTGTCGAGGTTAACCCAAAACTTGCGGCCGTTTTCGGTAATGACGAAATCGTCGCCGGTTTTGCCGGTTTTCTCGTATTGCTGTAAGCCTTTTTGGCGTTCGCGGCGTTTGAGGTGGATTTGTTCGGGTGCAAAACCGGTAACGAAGGCGACGGCTTCCAATACTTCGGTAAGCCACGCTTCGTATTCTTCGGGCTGCATCAGCCAGCCGGTATCGTATTCCTGAAGGTGGATTTGGTCGCCGTAAACATCGACGGCAAAGGGGAATTGGGGGATGTCGCGGTCGTAAATGCGCCAGGCTTCGATGCCGTTGCGTTTCGCCCATTTCATGAGGTGTTTGATGTTTTTGCCCATGCGGTTGGCGAAGGGTGTGATGTCGTTCATGGTTTCAGACGGCCTGAATAAGTATTGGGAAGGGTTTGGATTTTAACGCACTTGATGCCTTTTTGCTTGACCGTTGTCCATAAAATCGATATTATCCGCCGTTCGCCTTTTTATACGAAGCCATCGTCTTCCAACCTAAACCGCCGTTTCGGGCGCGTTTCTTTTATTGCTTGCTGATTTGCCAAGCCTTTCTGTGCAGGTTGTCGTCGATGTTAACCACAAGCAAGATGCTTGCGACAACCCTGTAACTTCACATTTCCCGTATCGTTACTTTCCTTTGCTTCAGGTCGTCTGAAAACCGTTCAGGCGTGCGCGTTGTTGTCTCTTTAGGATAGCCATGTCTATTAAATTTGCCGATTTGAGCCTTGATAAAAACATCTTGTCCGCCGTGCGCAGCGAGGGTTACGAAAGCCCAACGCCGATTCAGGCGCAAGCCATTCCGTTTGCTTTGGAAGGCCGCGACATCATGGCTTCGGCGCAAACCGGCTCCGGCAAAACCGCCGCCTTCCTGCTGCCGACGTTGCAGCGGCTGACCAAACGCAGCGAAAAACCGGGCAAAGGCCCGCGCGCGTTGGTATTGACGCCGACCCGCGAATTGGCGGCGCAAGTTGAGAAAAACGCGTTGGCGTACGCCAAAAATATGCGTTGGTTCCGCACCGTCAGCATCGTCGGCGGCGCATCTTTCGGCTACCAAACCCGCGCCTTGAGCAAACCGGTTGACCTGATTGTCGCCACGCCGGGCCGTCTGATGGACTTGATGCAAAGCGGCAAAGTCGATTTCGCCCGCTTGGAAGTGCTGATTTTGGACGAAGCCGACCGTATGTTGGACATGGGCTTTATCGACGACATCGAAACCATCGTCGAAGCCACCCCGACCGACCGTCAGACTTTATTGTTCTCCGCCACTTGGGACGGCGCGGTCGGCAAACTCGCGCGCAAACTGACGAAAAATCCTGAAATCATCGAAGTCGAGCGCGTGGATGACCAAGGCAAAATCGAAGAGCAGCTGCTGTACTGCGACGATATGCGCCACAAAAACCGCCTGCTCGACCACATCCTGCGCGACGCCAACATCGACCAATGCGTGATTTTCACGTCCACCAAAGCCATGACCGAAGTCATCGCCGACGATTTGTACGAAAAAGGTTTCGCTGCCAACTGCCTGCATGGCGACATGCCGCAAGGCTGGCGCAACCGCACGCTGATGGATTTGCGCAAAGGCCGCTGCAAAATTTTGGTTGCCACCGACGTTGCCGCCCGCGGTATCGACGTGCCGACCATTACCCACGTCATCAACTACGACCTGCCGAAACAGGCGGAAGACTACGTTCACCGCATCGGCCGTACCGGACGGGCAGGGCGCACGGGTATTGCGATTACCTTCGCCGAAGTGAACGAATACGTCAAAGTGCACAAAATCGAAAAATACATCGGCCGTAAATTGCCCGAGCTGACCGTCGAAGGCATGGAACCGACCCGCAAGCGCAAATCCGCAGGCGGCAAGCCGAAAGGCAAAGGCGGATGGGGCGATAGAAAATCCGGCGGCTGGCGCGGCGATAAGAAACCGGGTAAAGAAGGCTTCGGCGGCAAATCGCGCGGCGAAGGTTTCAAAAAAGAAGGCTTTAAGAAAGGCGGCGAAGGCTTCAAAGGCAAACGTAAAGCCAACGATTCTTTCGGCTCGAAACCAAGCCGTCCAGCGAAAAGAGGCTGATGCTAAAGTCAAATCAATAGCGGATATAGTGGATTAAATTTAAATCAGGACAAGGCGAGGCAATGCCGTACTGGTTTAAAGTTAATCCACTATATGAAGAAACTTTGATACCGCGTTGCCTAACAAAAAGGTCGTCTGAAAATCGATTTCAGACGACCTTTTATTTTAAACGTTCAACTTAAGCAGCAAAGCGTTTGGCGACTTCGTCCCAGTTGACGATTTCCCAGAAACCTTTCAGGTAGTTGGGGCGGCTGTTGCGGTAGTCGATGTAGTAGGCGTGTTCCCATACGTCGCAGGTCAGCAGCGGAGTGTTTTCAGTGGTCAGCGGAGTTGCCGCGTTGGAAGTGGAAACCAAATCCAATTCGCCGGCAGGGGTTTTCACCAGCCATGCCCAACCGGAGCCAAAAGTACCTGCCGCGCAAGCGGAGAATGCTTCTTGGAATTTCTCGAAGCTGCCCCATTTGGCGTCGATGGCGGCGGCCAGTTCGCCGGAAGGTTTGCCTTGACCTTTGGGCGTGAAGCCCAGCCAGTAGAAGGTGTGGTTCCAAGTTTGGGCTGCGTTGTTGAACACGCCGCCTGAAGATTTTTTCACAATCTCTTCCAAAGGCAGGTTTTCAAATTCGGTACCTTTGATTTGATTGTTCAGATTGGTGATGTAGGTTTGATGGTGTTTGCCGTAGTGGAACTCCAAAGTCTCTTTGCTCAGATGTGGGGACAATGCGTCCAGTTCATAAGGCAGTTGTGGCAGCTTATGTTCCATTTTAGTGCTCCTAAATTATTTATATATGATTGTATTTTGGTAGTGTTCGTCGGATGGTGCGGGTGTTCGCCCGCATCAGGCAACGGTTGCCATTTTACCTGCTTTAGATTAAAGAAACTAGGGCAGGCCGATATTTCGAGTCTGTCGCAGGTTGAGAAAAATTTAGGGAAATCGAGTGTCGATACAGATATTTATCATGAATGAAGCAATGATTTCAGACGACCTTTTGCTATAATCCGTCCGTTTCACCACGCCCCTTTTGATATGAACACCCCAAAAGCCTTTGCCATCCTCGGCCCGACTGCCGGCGGGAAAACCGCCCTTGCCTTGAAAATCGCCGAAGCCCTGCCGGTTGAAATCATCAGCCTCGATTCCGCGCTGGTGTACCGCGATATGGACATTGGCACGGCAAAGCCGACCGCCGCCGAGCTTGATGCCGTGCCGCACCACCTTATCGACATCATCCCGCCGACGGAGTCTTACAGCGCGGCGGAGTTTGTCGGCGACTGCGTGCGGCTGGCGGAGGAAATCCGCGCGCGCGGCAGGCTGCCTTTGATTGTCGGAGGCACGATGATGTATTTCCACGCGCTGACCGAAGGCTTGAACGACCTGCCCGAAGCCGACGCCGCCGTGCGCGCCCGGTTGCAGGAAGAAAAACAACAATACGGCTTGGCGCATCTGTATCAAAGCCTGCAAACCATAGACCCTGAAACCGCAGGTCGTCTGAAACCGAACGATAGCCAACGTATCGAACGCGCTTTGGAAGTGTACCGCCTGACCGGCAAGCCCTTAAGCGCGCATTTTGCCGAAAAAGCCGACTACACCCCGCCGCTCGACCTTTGCACCACCGCCCTGATTCCCGAAAACCGCGCCTTGCTGCACGACAACATCGCCCGCCGTTTCACAAAAATGCTGGCGCAAGGCTTCATCGACGAAATGCGCGCCCTGCGCCAAAAATATCCCGAGCTGACCGCCGATATGCCCTCTATGCGCTGCGTCGGCTACCGGCAGGCATGGGATTACCTCGAAGGCTTGACCGATTACGACACCTTTGTCGAAAAAGGTATTGCCGCCACCCGCCAGCTTGCCAAGCGCCAACTCACTTGGCTGCGCAAAATCCCATTGGCGCACAGCATCGACCCCTACACTGACGGCAACCACGTTCAGACGACCTTAGCACTCGTGCGCCGCCATTTCCAAATTTAAAACGCTATGCCGACCCTGTTGACCACGCCGCCCGTCGCCCCGCAAACCTTAGCCGCCCTGCAAGCCCTCGGCATCCGCAGCGTAGAGGAGCTGCACGACACCGGTTCCGTCCAAGCCTTCCTACTGCTCAAAGCCGCCGGACTGACCGTTACCCGCAGCACGCTTTGGCAACTCGAAGCCCTGCTGCTCGGCATCAAACCGCGAGACCTGCTGCAAACGCAGAAAACCGCTTTGGAACAAGCCCTTAAAAACCATCCGCCCGTCGCCGTTTTCCCCACGTCGTCTGAAATGGAAACCTTCATGCGCGCTGCCTTGACGCAGGCAGAACAATCCGCCAGCATCGGCGAAATCCCCGTCGGCGCGGTCGTCGTCTCCAGCAACCAAATCATCGCCGCCGCCCACAACACCTGCGTCAGCGACCACGACATCAGCCGCCACGCCGAAATCCGCGCCCTTGCCGCCGCAGGTGCCGCCCTTCAGAACTACCGCCTCGACGGCTGCGACCTTTACATCACGCTCGAACCCTGCGCCATGTGCGCCTCCGCCATCATCCAAGCCCGCGTCCGCCGCGTCATCTACGGCGCGGCAGAACCCAAAACCGGCGCGGCAGGCAGCGTAGTCAATCTGTTTGCCAATCCGCTGCTGAACAAACACACGGCAATCAAAGGCGGCATCTTGGAAGACGAATGCAAAGCCGTTTTGCAGGCATTTTTTCAGACGAGGCGCAAACAGTATTAAGCGCAAAAAAGGTCGTCTGAAAGCTTAAATCCAAGATTTCAGACGACCTTTTGAGAGATTGCGAACTTTGTTTCATCCCGTTTTTCAGCAATTCTGATAAATATCCGGCGCGCCGTATTAAAATACGGTTTTCAGATGACCCCATCCATAAGGAACCCGCCATGCACACCGAAGCCGTTTTAACCGTATTGAAAAACCTGCAAAACCAAATCTGCGCCGCGCTTGAGCAAGAAGACGGCGGGGCGGTGTTCGCGCGTGAGGAATGGACGGGCAAATTGGGCGTGGGCGAAACCCGCGTGTTGAAAAACGGCGCGGTATTCGAGCAGGCGGGCGTGAATTTTTCGCATGTGAAAGGCAGCAAAATGCCCGCTTCGGCGACGGCGCACCGTCCTGAACTGGCGGGCGCGGCGTTTGAAGCGATGGGCGTGTCGCTGGTGATTCATCCGAAAAATCCGTATGTGCCGACCAGCCATGCGAACGTGCGCTTTTTTATCGCGTATCCGGAAGGCGGCAAGCCTGTGTGGTGGTTCGGCGGCGGCTTTGATTTGACGCCGTTTTATCCGTTTGAAGAAGATATTTTGCACTGGCACACGGTCGCGCGGGATGTATGCGCGCCGTTTGGGGAAGCGGTTTATCCCGAGTTCAAAAAATGGTGCGACGAGTATTTTTACTTGAAACACCGCGGCGAAACGCGCGGCGTGGGCGGTTTGTTCTTCGACGATTTGAACCGCTGGGATTTCGACACCTGCCTGAATTTCATCAAGGCGGTCGGCGAAGGCTATATCGGGGCGTATCTGCCGATTGTGGCGAAACGCAAAAACACGCCGTACGGCGAACGCGAGCGCGATTTCCAGCTTTACCGGCGCGGTCGTTATGTGGAATTTAATTTGGTTTGGGACAGGGGCACGCTGTTCGGCCTGCAAAGCGGCGGGCGCACGGAAAGCATTTTGATGTCCATGCCGCCTTTGGTACGCTTCGAGTACCAATACGCGCCGGAAGAAGGTTCGCCCGAAGCGCGGCTGAACGAGTTTCTCACTGCCCGCGACTGGCTCTCGGAGATGCGATAATGGCGGATAAACGCAAGCCCGACGCCCATCCTTCCGACAAATTCATCCTTGCCATGATTGTCATGGCGGTGTTCCTGTTTATCATCATCGGCGGCGGATTTATCGCCGTAGAATATTTCAAGGCGCATCCCGAAGTGTTTGAATTGAAGCCGCCTGCGAAATAGTTTAGGAAGAAAGACAAAAGGTCGTCTGAAACTTTTCAGACGACCTTTTTCAGCTTTAAAAACCCTTGTTTACAAAACAGCCAAAGCCGCGTCGTAATTAGGCTCGTTGGCAATTTCGGCAACCAGTTCGCTGTGCAGGACTTTGTCGTTTTCGTCCAAAACCACAACGGCGCGCGCAGTCAGTCCGCGCAACGGGCTGTCAGTCAGGGCGACGCCGTAATCGGCGGCAAAGCTGCTGCGGAACGTGGACAGGTTCACAACATTGTCCAAACCTTCCGCGCCGCAGAAGCGCGCTTGGGCAAACGGTAAATCGGCGGAGATGCACAACACGACCGCGTTGTCCAAAGAAGATGCGCGTTGGTTAAACGTACGCACGGATTGGGCGCATACGCCGGTATCGACACTTGGGAAAATGTTCAATACTTTACGTTTACCCGCAAAATCCGCCAAAGTTTTGTCGGACAGATCGCCAGCAGTCAGGCTGAATGCAGGCGCGGTTTGACCGACGGCGGGCAGGTCGCCGGAAGTGTGGACAGGGTTGTCGTGGAAGGTAATTTGAGCCATAAGGGTTTCCTTTTGGGGGTTGACTGGAAAATAAATAGAGCGAAATGAATCGGTTATCGGTATCGGGCGAGGGCTTGCAGATTGCGCATAGCAAAATGAGCCAACGCCGCGACAGCCGACAGTATAGCCGAAACCATTGTCTATTGGATTTTATAGTGGATTAACTTTAAACCAGTACGGCGTTGCCTCGCCTTAGCTCAAAGAGAACGATTCTCTAAGGTGCTGAAGCACCAAGTGAATCGGTTCCGTATATCTGTACTGTCTGCGGCTTCGTCGCCTTGTCCTGATTTAAATTTAATCCACTATAGTGAAACGTGTGATATCCGTTTTCAGCACGAGAAGTCTGCCTGTGGATACAGCCTATTTTGTTTCGGTGCAGATGTTCAATCGATGCTGCCGAATTTGCCGCTTTTGAAATCGCTGATAGCTTGGCGGATTTCTTCGGCGGTATTCATCACAAACGGGCCATAGCCGACGACGGGTTCGTCAATCGGGACGCCGGAGAGCAAAAGGATTTTGACTTCTTCGCTGCCGGCTTCTATATACACGTTGCCGCCGTTTTGTTCAAAGCCAACCAGCTCTCCTGCGCCCGCCTGCTCTTTGCCGTTTAGGATAACGTTGCCCCGTAGGACGACCATAGACAGATTGTGGGTTTCGGGTATTTCCAATACGGTTTTTTTACCGGCATTCAAAATGATGTCCCAGACATTCATTTCGGTGAAGGTGTCGGCTGCGCCTTTTACGCCTTTATATTCTCCTGCAATCAGCCGCAGGTAGCCCGCCTCGTCAGGGAACTCGACGACGGGGATACCGGCTTTGGCGAGATGCTGATAGCGCGGCGGCGTGTTTTTGTCTTTGGCGGGCAGGTTGACCCAAAGTTGGACCATTTCAAACAGTCCGCCTTTTTTGCTGAAGTTTTCGGAGTGGAATTCTTCATGGATGATGCCAGAGCCTGCGGTCATCCATTGCACGTCGCCTTCGTGAATGATGCCGCCCCCGCCGCTGGAGTCGCGGTGTGCCACTTCGCCGTGGTAGGCGATGGTAACGGTTTCAAAGCCTTTGTGCGGGTGTTGCCCGACACCGCGCGGGCTGAGGGCTTCATTGGCGGAGAATTCATAGGGTGCGGCGTAGTCAAGCATCAGGAAAGGGTTGGTGCCGCGGTCATCGCCCATGTGGGAGAACAGGGGTTGGACGAGGAATCCGTCGCCGACCCAGTGTTGGCTGTTTGCACGGTAGATTTGTTTGACGTTGCGCATGATGAGGTTCCTTCTTGTGGGGTCGTCTTAAACCTTTTCAGACGACCTTTGTGTAATGAAATCAATAATGTCGTGGTTTCCATACTTTGTTGCATGTATTATATGGGGTACAAACTTATTAACAAGTACGCACAATTTTTATACTGTCATTCGGAGGTCAATAATGGCGGAAACAGAACCGACACACGGCGCCTGCTGTCCGGTCGTTAATACTTTGGATATTATCGGTGGGAAATGGAAGGTATTGATTTTATATTATTTACACGGGGAAACCCGACGATTCAACGAATTGCAGCGTCTGCTGGCGGGTGTTACCCAGCGGATGTTGACGTTGCAGCTGCGCGAATTGGAGAACGACGGTATTGTCCATCGCGAAGTGTATCCGCAGGTTCCGCCGAAGGTGGAGTATTCGTTGACGGCGTTCGGGCAGACATTAATGCCCGTTATCGAGGCGATGCACCGTTGGGGCGAGCAATATGCCGCAGAATGTGTGAAACACAAAAAACCGCCGCAAGCGTAGGCATTTTTCAGACGACCTTGTAACAAGGGACTTGAAATGAAAAGTGATGCAGGCATATATTCGCCATGGGCTTTGCTTTATAATGATGACAGTCAAACATAACGACATAAGCATTTGGAATCAATAATGAAAAAAATTGTAATGGCACTTATCGCCACCATTTTGTCAGCGGGCGCGAATGCAGCGGATACTTATGGTTATCTCGCCATGTGGCAGAATCCGCATGACGGCAATGATGCGCTGCTGATTAAAACGACAAAAGAAAATATGTCGCAAATCGAGGCAAATGCGGAGCTGGAGGCGTTTTGCCGCGGGCAGGACACGCTTTCCGGCGTGCAAAACGGCGAGGCGACAGGCTGTAAATCCGTTGTTCCACTTCATAACACCTGCATCGCCGTCGCATACCCGAAATCGGAAGGCGGGCTGACGACGAACAATGCGGTTGTGATTACTTCGCCGCGCTTTAAGAGCGTGCATCAGGTTGCGCTGAATCAGTGCATCAAAAAATACGGTTCGCAAGGTCAATGCGGCTTGGAAACGGTGTACTGTACTTCGAGCGCGTATTACGGCGGTACGGTCAAAACGTTGTTGAACCGATTGAAGTCGCAATAAATAGCGTAAAAAGGTCGTCTGAAAACCGCATAATGGCTTTCAGACGACCTTTCAATTGATATTCTATAAACGGGTAAGGAAAAATGTGATGATTGATTATATAAAAATGTATGAAAACATGAGTGTTTCTAAGGAAGTAAGCAGTCTGAACTTTCCGCTTAATTTCCATTTCAAACTTTTATCCATTGCCAATGATTTTTTTGTCAGAGACGAAGCGGGGAACGAAATCGCTTATACGCGGCAGAAAATGTTTAAGCTCAAAGAGTCGATTCAGGTTTTCCCCAATCGCGATCAGAATACGCCTGTGTTTACGATTCAGGCGGACAGGGTTATTGATTTTGGTGCGACCTATGTCATTCAGAATGCTGCCGGTACGGTTTTGGGGAAAGTGGTACATGAAGGGGTCAAGTCGCTTTGGCGCACGAGCTATCAGGTGACGGATGCTGAAGGTCAACTGCTCTTCCATATCCGCGAAAAAAATCCTTGGGTGGCTGTTTTGGATAAAATGGTAGGAGAGGTTCCGTATTTGGGTTGGCTGACAGGTCTTGTCTTCAATCCGACTTATTTGATTACCCGACCCGATGATACGGTGGTGTACCGTTTGAAGAAATTGAGGGCGTTGTGGGAGGGTAAATTCAGTTTGCACAAAGAAACCCAAGCGGCTTCGAGCGACGATATCCTGATATTAAACGCCGTCATGTTGTTTCTATTGATGGAAAAAAATAAAGGGTAGGGCGCGCGGTCGGCATATCGCATCCATTCACATTCAAACATTTTCATTTCTAGGACGCGCTGATAAAATAGCTCGTCTGAAAAGTATAGAAGAATCAAAACAATGAGTATTGCCAATAATAAAAAAGCCTTTCACGACTTCTTTATCGAAGATCAGCTCGAAGCCGGTTTGGTATTGGAAGGTTGGGAAGTCAAAGCTATTCGCGCCGCGAGGGTGCAGTTGAAAGAAAGCTATATCTACTGGAAAAAAGACGCTTTTTATCTGGTCGGCTGCCATATTACCGCGCTGCCGACTGCCTCGACACACGTCAAACCCGACCCCGTCCGTCCGCGCAAGCTTTTGCTCAAGCAATCCGAAATCAACAAGCTCATCGGTAAAACCGAGCGCGCGGGTTATACCATCGTCCCGTTGAACCTGCACTTCACGCGCGGCAAAATCAAAATGGAAATCGGCTTGGCGAAGGGTAAAAAACAACACGACAAACGCCAAAGCCTGAAAGAAGCCGACTGGAAACGCGAAAAACAACGTTTGATGAAAAATGTACGCTGAGGCTGATAGCAGCTTGAATTGACCGTATGACGCCGATGTTGCCGCAAACATGTATAGTGGATTAACTTTAAATCAGGACAAGGCGACGAAGCCGCAGACAGTACAGATAGTACGGAACCGATTCACTTGGTGCTTCAGCACCTTAGAGAATCGTTCTCTTTGAGCTAAGGCGAGGCAACGCCGTACTGGTTTAAAGTTAATCCACTATACCCGCCGTTTACACATCAAGCCCTATGTTTGCAAAAACATACCCAAGATTGCTTTCTTCAGGCTTTTCAGATGACCCCTGCGACCCAATAATCAGGGTCGTCTGAAATTTTACGGAGTAACGCCATGTCTCGCTCTTCGCTTTTCCTGCCGCTGTTTTTGATTATCTTCGGTGCCGTTTGGTTTTTGAAAACGACGGACATCCTGCCCGCAACTTCGACCATCGTATCCGCCGGTATGGTGCTCGCGGGGATTGCGGTTTTGGTGATGGACGGCGTCAACAAGCAGTCTATCGTTTCCGGCCCGCTGCTGGTGTATATCGGCGCGGCGGTGTATCTGCACAATCAATATTGGCTCGGCTATTCGCCGCTGGTTGCTTTGGGAATGATGGTGCTGGGCTGCCTGCTGCTGCTTTCGCGCAGCGATATGGTGCCTTATAAGCAGCATAAACAGCAGGATAACTAAGCCCCTCTCCCTGCAAAGGTCGTCTGAAAATGGTATAATCCGCCGTTTTCAGACGACCTTTTTTGTTATCGGAATCCCGTTTTGAAACAGTCAGACCGTTCCCTATCACTCTGCAAAGTTCCCGCCATGACCCAAGACAAAATCCTCATTCTCGACTTCGGTTCGCAAGTTACCCAGCTTATCGCCCGCCGCGTGCGCGAAGCCCATGTCTACTGCGAGTTGCATTCCTTCGACATGCCTTTGGACGAAATCAAAGCCTTCAATCCGAAAGGCATCATCCTCTCAGGCGGCCCCAATTCCGTTTACGAATCCGACTATCAAGCCGATACCGGCATCTTCGATTTGGGCATTCCGGTTTTGGGCATCTGCTACGGAATGCAGTTTATGGCGCACCACTTGGGCGGCGAAGTGCAGCCCGGCAACCAGCGCGAATTCGGTTATGCGCAAGTCAAAACCATCGACAGCGAATTGACCCGCGATATTTACGACGACGCGCCTAATACGCTGGACGTATGGATGAGCCACGGCGATAAAGTGTCCAAACTGCCCAACGGCTTTGCCGTTATCGGCGATACCCCGTCATGCCCGATTGCCATGATGGAAAACGTTGAAAAACAATTCTACGGCATCCAATTCCACCCCGAAGTGACCCATACCAAACAAGGCCGCGCCCTGTTGAACCGCTTTGTCCTGGACATCTGTGGCGCGCAACCGAGCTGGACAATGCCGAACTACATCGAAGAAGCCGTTGCCAAAATCCGCGAACAGGTCGGCAGCGACGAAGTGATTTTGGGTCTGTCAGGCGGCGTGGACTCTTCCGTAGCCGCCGCGCTGATTCACCGCGCCATCGGCGACCAACTGACTTGCGTGTTCGTCGATCACGGCCTCTTGCGCCTGAACGAAGGCAAAATGGTGATGGATATGTTCGCCCGCAACTTGGGTGTGAAAGTGATTCACGTCGATGCCGAAGAGCAATTCATGGCGAAACTCGCCGGCGTTACCGATCCTGAGAAAAAACGCAAAATCATCGGCGCAGAATTCATCGAAGTATTTGATGCCGAAGAGAAAAAACTGACCAATGCCAAATGGCTGGCGCAAGGCACGATTTACCCCGACGTAATCGAATCCGCAGGCGCGAAAACCAAAAAAGCCCACGCCATCAAATCGCACCACAACGTCGGCGGCCTGCCTGAAAACATGAAGCTCAAGCTGCTCGAACCGCTGCGCGACTTGTTCAAAGACGAAGTGCGCGAACTGGGCGTTGCTTTGGGCTTGCCGCGCGAAATGGTGTACCGCCATCCGTTCCCCGGTCCTGGTTTGGGTGTGCGTATCTTGGGCGAAGTGAAAAAAGAATACGCCGATTTGCTGCGTCAAGCGGACGACATTTTCATCCAAGAATTGCGCAACACCACCGACGAAAACGGCACATCTTGGTACGACCTGACCAGCCAAGCCTTTGCCGTGTTCCTGCCCGTCAAATCCGTCGGCGTAATGGGTGACGGACGTACTTACGACTACGTCGTCGCACTGCGCGCAGTCATCACCAGCGACTTCATGACCGCACACTGGGCAGAACTGCCATACTCACTGCTCGGCCGCGTCTCCAACCGCATCATCAACGAAGTCAAAGGCATCAACCGTGTGGTTTACGACGTAAGCGGCAAACCGCCCGCCACGATTGAGTGGGAATAAAAGTAAAGATATAAACGCATAAAAAGGTCGTCTGAAATGGTTTCAGACGACTGAACTGCACCCCAAAAGTTGGGCATCCCCCCTCCAACTCACAAGGTGCGGTTTTTTTATGACCAAATATACATTACACTTCAAATACCAAGCCGTACTCCACTACCTGCACATACGCAGCCAAC